>QKJO01000103.1 GCA_003249275.1 Spirochaetaceae bacterium | reverse complement strand
TTGATGGAGATGCGCCGATCCGTCGTGTTTTTAAGGATTCCCACCACATCATTGACGATCCTGTTGAGATCCACAGTCTTTGATTTGACGGACTTGTGACTGGAAAAAGCCAGCAGCTTCGACGCCAGATCGGCCGCATGCTCCGCAGACTTCTTCAAAAGATCAAAATACATCTTCGATTCCGCCGATTCGGGGATCATGGTGGCCAGCATTTCCGCACTGCCGAGAATTCCGCTGAGCATATTGTTGAAATCGTGAGCCACGCCGCCTGCCAGCTGACCGATGGCATCCATTTTCTGACTCTGCTTCAGCTGTTCCTGCAGCAGATACTGTTTTGTGACGTCATCGATCAGGATGACGGCTCCCTCCATTCCGTTTTCAATGAGAGGATAGATTGTTATGTCTTCATAACGGATGAATTTTTCATTGACCCGGCTCTCATTGCTGAACTGAATCACTTCCCTGTTGGTAATTGCTTTTTTGATATTGCCGATCTCGGGAGCAATTTCGGGCAGAATCTCATTGACCGATTTCCCCTTTACGGCGTCCGAACTGATTCCGTAGGCCTTTTCGGCCTTCAGGTTCCACTGATTGATGATGCCTTCCCTGTCTACTCCCACCAGGATGGAAGGCATGGAGTTTATTATGTTGGTGATATAGGCTTTCGTGGTTCTCAGTTCCTCTTCCGCCGTCTTGATGGAACTGATATCCGTATGAGTCCCCACAAACCGTCTGGGCTTTCCATCCTCATAGCTGTAGAATTTACCCTGTCCCAGAATCCACATCCAGGAGCCGTCCTTGCATTTGAACCGGAACTCCACGGCAAATTCGCTGCTCCTGCCTTCCACATAGTCGGAAATAGCCTGTTCCGTACTCTCGATGTCATCCGGATGAACCCGCTGCTGCCACTCCAGATAGGCCGGTTTGAAATCTCCCGGGTCATACCCTGAGATCCTGTAGTAGTTGTCTGAAAAAAAGATTTCGTCGGTGAACAGGTCCCAGTCCCAGATTCCGCTTTTAGCGGCGCCCATGGCAAAAGAGAGCTGCTCCTTCGATTTGATCAGAGACCGTTCGGTCTGTTCCTTGATTTCGATTTCCCGGGCCAGCTCTTCCGTTCTCTCTTCCACACGACTCTCGAGAGAGGCAAAAAGTTCTTCATTGAGGGTTCTCTGATACTGTTCTTCGAAAATAACACCCAGAACGGTACAGAAGTTCTCGATAAAAGGAAAATAGGGGGACAGGAGATCATAGTCTTTCACTCTGATGATCAGGGTTCCGTATTTCTTGTTTTTGTATCTTATTTCATGAAGGTATTTTTTCCGGTCACGAACCTCCTGATCATCGGAGGAACGGGATGTCTGTTCATACTCGACCGTCCCGACACCGGGAACATCTTCAAGACCGTGACAGACAAAATCCATGACCGACTTCCTGTCGGGAAGCTGGGAGACGACACTCTGCATGAGGGCAATCTGACCGATGATGTGACTGGAAATGCCTTCGCCCCGATTCATTCTAACAGCTGTGGGCCAGGTACTCTTCAGGTTCTATAAAATACGGATTCTGTACGACCGCTCCGTTGACGATCATCCTGGGGTGGACTTTCAGAATCTCCATGATGACGCCTCCGCTGAACATTTTGGCATCATACTGACAGATGGTTGTGATGGGTTTCTCCTTGACCAGGAGGCTGACCTTGGATTCATACTCCAGAAGCCGCTCCCCTCCGGATATTCGCTCGATTCTGGGCTCCATCTCTCCGATCACCCGACAGGCGGAAAATCCGAGCTTCTCCGAGTCATCGTAGAAGTCACTGAGAAGAGAGAGCATCCGTTCCGGTTCGAAAGAGTTCTCCGGAAAATAGACTTCATTGGTTTTAGATACGGAGACCGAATCTCTGTCCTGACACTCTTTGTATGAGATCCTGTTGGACTCAAGGTACTTCCTGATATCTTCTTCCGAGATTCTTTCGGTAAAGCAGGCACAGCGCTCGTTGTTCTCAAGTCCGCTCAACAGAAATTTCAAAAGGGAGTTCACCCTCTCCTCTTCCTTTGTGAAGACCAGGCACATATGGGTTCCTTCCGGAACCGCATCCTCTGTAAATCCGAGAGACACATTCTGTATCTTGCCGTTCATAACAACCCCTATGGTCATACCCCGCAGGACAGTCGTCCCGGAGGCAAAAAATCAGTTTTCTATACCTTCTATGATAAACCATAAAAATGCATCAAAACCAGAAAAGTGACAGATTAAGGGTGAAAATCAGGAGAATTACTTTCTGACGCTCTCCACGGCAGCCTGGATAATGTCGGCCACCTGATCCTGATCGAGCCGGTCCGTATTGATCACAAGATCGGCAAAACCATAGTCGTTGTTGTCGATGTTGTAGAGGCGTTTGTACCGGGCATGGTCCCGTTCATCCCGGGCGGCGGTTTCCACCATTCTCTGTTCCAGAACGCCCCCTTCCCTCTTGTGGATTCGGGCGGCGCGGGTTTCGGGGCTGGCTGTCAGGAAAACCTTGAGGTCCGCTTCCTTGAGCATCCATATGGCCAGGCGGGAGCCCAGAACAGAGGAGCCTTCCATGGCAAGTTTGACCTGGTTCTCATCTACAAAGTAATCCCACTGGGGATCATCTTCCGCCATCCGGCAGAGTTCCTTGAAGTCGATGCCCCGGTCTTCGGCGATGTTATGAAAAGTATAGTTGACCAGTTTCAGATCCAGTCTTTCCGAGAGGATGGTGCTGACTGTGGAGTTGCCGCATCCGCTGCGTCCCGATATGGCGATTCTGAACGGTTCTTTATTCGACATTGCGAAGCTGCTCCCTTATTTTTTCCAGAGAATCCTTCATTTCTACTACAATCCGTCCGATTTCGACAAGGGTGTTTTTGGACCCGATCGTATTAACCTCCCGCCCGATCTCCTGACAGAGGAAGTCGAGCTTTTTCCCCACCGGCTCGGAGCCGGCGGCAATGGTCCGGAACCCTTCCAGATGGGTGGTCAGTCTCTGAATTTCCTCATTGATGTCGAAGCGGACGACCTGTACGGCGATCTCCGCCAGAATCCGGCTCTCGTCGGCCTTGCCCTGAACCACCTCATCGAACTTCTCCCTGAGGTTGGCCGTGATCTGCTCCTGCATGCGGGGAGCATAGGCGCGTATCTGTTCAAGACACTCTCCCAGAAAGGAGACCTGTCCCAGGATGTCCTTCTCCGTCTCGGCCCCTTCGATGCGTCTGGATTCGGCCAGCTGATCAAGAACATCCCTGAAAAGGGGTTCCAGAATGGCGTATAGGGAGTCCAGATCCCGGGTCTTATCCGATTTTATAACTTCCATGGCCAGGATGTTGCCCAGGGAGATGTCCCCTGAGATGCCGGCCAGGTCCCGGATCTCTCTCAGGGTCTCGGCATAGGCCTTCACGGCGGCTTTGTCCACGGTCAGGACAAGATCCTCCTCCAGTTCCTTCATTCTGAGGTAGACCTCGACACGTCCCCTGTTGATCGCTCCGCCCAGAAGGGCGCGGATCTGTCCCTCCAGGGGTGAAAGCGGATTGGGGAGGTTGAGGATGAGGTCCAGATAGCGGTTGTTGTAGGACTTGATCTCCAGGGAGAACCGGACCTTTTCGTCCTGATACTCCTTATAGCCGTAACCGGTCATGCTGATCATGCAAATTTCTCCTTGAGTTGTTCGTATACCGCTCTGCCGAGCTGCCAGTTGTCGCCTGCTCCCATGGTGACGAAGAGATCGCCCTTTGAGAGGGATGCGGTCAGGTGCGGAAGGGCCTCCAGAGGCTCCTCATAGTAACGGACATTGGCGTGGTGTTCACAGGTTTTTTTATAGAGGTCTTCTCCGCTGATCTTCCCGTTGAAGACTTCGCGGGCGGAGGCGTAAATTTTATGAAGGATCACTTCATCGGCGGCGCCGAAGGAAGAGGCGAACTCCTCCAGAAGAGCGGCTGTCCGGGAATAGGTATGGGACATGAAATCCACAACGATTCGTCTGCCGGGGTAAAACTCCCTGAGTCCTTCCAGGGTTTTTCTCACAGCCGAGGGATGGTGGCCGTAGTCGTCCATGATCAGGATTCCGCCCGCCTCTCCGATGATCTCAGCCCGCCGGCGGCTGCCGGTGAAGTTATAGAGCCCCTCTTCCAGGGACCTGAGAAAGGCGGGATCGCCGGGGCCCGGTTTTCCCGGAACCGGTGTGGACTCATACTGATCCAGGACAAGAAGGATGGCTGCGGCGGCGTCCTGGATGATGTGATCCCCGGGTATGCGGATGCGGAACCGGGCCTTCAGTCCTGCCAGGGTGAAATGATTTTCTCCGGCCGCGGAAGACGGCACTTTAGTGATGCGCCCTTTTCCTTTGGCGGTGAATCCGTAGGAGATCAGCCTCAGATCAGGCCGGGATGTTTGCATGCGGACAGCTGTCCTGGCGGCGCCGGGATCGTCACAGCAGAAGATGAGTGTCCCGCCCTCGGGCAGTTTGTTTATAAAGCCGCAGAAGGCATCCTCCACATCCGCCTCATCTTTGAAATAATCCAGATGGTCCGCCTCCACCGAGGTCAGGATCATCCTGTGGGGTGAAAAATACATGAAGTGACGCCGGTATTCACAGGTTTCGGCCAGAAAAAAGCGGCTTCCCTGCACCAGGGTGGACCTGTTGCCGAAGGCGGGTACAACGCTCCCCACCAGGACGGTACCGTCCATGCCCAGGGCCTGAATCAGAGTCCCGCAGAGGGCGGTGGTTGTAGTCTTCCCATGGACCCCCGAAACGGCGGCGGAGGAAACGCCGGATGAGAGCATCCCCAGAGCCTCGGGATAGAGGAACACAGGAATATTCAGATCGCTGAGGCGGCGGACTTCGGGGTGATCCGTACCGTAGGCGGCCGACCGGACGGCAAAATCCCAGTTTCCCGTAATCCGGGACGGGTCAAAACCGCGGAAATAGGGAATCCCCAGGTCCTGCAGGACCCTGTCGGTGTAGAACTCTTCCTCCACATCCGAACCGGTAACCTCCAGTCCTCTTGACTGCAGGATTTCGGCCAGCGCCGCCATCCCGGTTCCCTTGATGCCGACCATGTAGACCTTCTGATCCGGCTGTATTGAGAAAGTGTTTGAATCCATGGTGCCATCATAGTATGGCCGGGCAAAGAAAGGCAAGTTGATCCTTCCCCGGCGGGATCGCCGCCGGAACGCAGCCCTCACAGGTAGGGCAGAAGGTCTCTCCAGGCCATGTACTCCGCTGCTGCTGCAGTGAAGAAATTGACCTCCGACTGTTCATAAAGCAGCCGGGCATCATCCAGTTCGGCCCGGGAGTAATCCCCTGTCTGAAAAAGGAATCCCGCTTCCTCATAGAGGTCATGGTTCTGATCCCGTTCCAGTCCCGCCAGTATCCGGTTCTGTTCCGTATTGTCCAGGGCGATTTTCACCTGTTGCAGAGTGAGCCGGCTTTCCATTTCCGCCTGACCGGCTTCCAGGGTAGTCAGTTCCAGATCCTTGTTGCCCAGTTCTCTCTCTTTTCCCTGCCAGTCGTTCAGGGAGAGAACAAGTTCCACCCCGGCCTGCCAGCTGCTGTCCTTTGAACCTTGTGTAAGATCGGGAAAGTTTATGTTCCCCGTCAGATTGAGTTCAGGGTCGAAGATCCAGGTATCGGCAAGGGATTTCTTTGCACTGTTCACGTCCTGATAGGCCGATTTTACGGCATAGACCTTGGAGGAGTCGGCCTGTTCGGCTGAGATCCCCGACTTCAGATCTTCCAGTTCTTTCAGAAGAGCCTCAGCGGTAATGGTACTGACCGATGATCCCTCCAGCCCAGATCCCAGCTGTTTGAGCAGGCTTGATTCGGCAGACCGGAGACCGGTCTGTCTGTCCGACAGGGCCGCTCTGGCTTCGGTCCAGGCGCTCAGGGCATCCCGGACATCATCCAGTGTGGACTCTCCCGCGTCATAGCGGACCTTCTCATCCCTGTAAACCGTCTCTTTAACCTTGACGGTTTGGGTCTGGATATCCAGCAGTCTTGAGGCGCTCATCCATGCAAAGGCGGCGGAGAGGGCCTGATTTTCAGTGGTAACAGCCGTTTCTCCGGCCAGAAGGACGGCCTTGTCATAGGTTATTTTAAGCTGGTCCCTGTTGTCCGAGTGTGCCAGAGGAGAAAAGCTGAGTCCCAGCTGACCGCTGCTGCTGTTGTCCAGAGAGGCGTTCAGTGACAGCTGATCGATGAGAGGAAGATTCAGTGAGGCCGAGCTATCCCAGGAAGAACCGCCCGTGGCCCCCTTCAGAGAGAGGGAAGACTGATCCAGACGGACGATTCCCTCCAGCTGATTCCTGGCGGTGAGGACATCCAGCAGAACCCGCCTGTAGGCAGTGCTGTTTTCAAGAGCGGAACGGCCGATATCATCCAGAGAATCAAGGGTTTTAGAGTCCTGAGCCTGGGCATTCAATCCCAGATGTCCGAAGAGGATGAAAAGCATGACAAAGAAGATTTTCAACAGATCCATATCAGGCCTCCCTCAGGGTTTCGGCAATATTACCCCTAACGGCGGAGAAGGAAGGCAGAAGGCCGAGTACACCGCCGAAGAGGACTGCGAAAAAGACACTCCGGAGGATGGAAATGAACCGGATCCCCGCCGCCTGGCTGAACTGAGCCGACACCTCGCCCACCAGGGGAGAAAGGGTGTTCAGAACCGGTCCGGAGAGGATGAAGGCCAGAATCACGCCGATGAGGGCTCCGGTCAGACTCAGCATGAGAGACCAGATCCAGAACTCTTTGACCACATCCTTGCGGGAGGCGCCCAGAGCCCGTTCCAGAGCGATGTCTTTCCTCCGGTTCAGAGCCTCCACGACCATGATACTGAAGATTCCCAGAGAACTGGTCAGAAGGAGAACGATACCCAGGAGGGAGAGGGAGACGGAGAAGACATTGACCGACTGACGGAGTTCCTCCATATAACTGGAAGTCCCCCTGGTTGAGCCTTCCCAGGTAACCACGGAGATATCATCCCCGAAACTGGAGGTCAGGACCTGACGGAGGGAGGCGGAGATCTTCTCCACCGACTGCCCTTCCGCCCGGAGGACAAACTGCCCGGAAACCATATTCAGCATCATCTGCTTGTTTCCCCCGGCTCCGATCATGGAGGTATAGGGGTAGATCAGGTCTCCGATGCCGTAGGACCGCCTGGCTACCTCGGAAGGAGACTGGAACACCCCGGCCACGGAGAACTGCTGGACTACATTCTGCTGTCTGCCCCCGGGCCCTCTGTTCAGCATCTCCCCGGGAGGCTGTATCCACTTGCCTATGGCGTCTTCCGCTGAACCGTAGAGGAGCTCGGCAGTTTCGGAGCTGATCCAGACTTTTTTAAGTCCCTGATCAAGATCCGTATCGCTCATGGGACTTCCTGCGATAATTTCAAGTGAAAAGATATCGAAGTAAGCCGGCCCCGTTCCCACGGTATTTCTGAGGTTGTAGGATTTTCCATCCGTGGTCACCTGATGAAAGGGAGGCGTGGAGACGGGCACCGCCGCCTGTACCTCGGCAATGTCGCTGACAACGACGGAGGGGGCCGTGACATCCCATTCGGCAGGACGGACAAGGTCCACGTTGCCCGAAGAATCCCATGACCCGTTGGCCACATAGAGGATGACTCCGTCCTTGTCCATCTGGGAGGTGATCTGTTCCTTCAGGATGATCCCGGCGCTGTTGGTCAGCACCAGAATGCAGGTTCCCAGGGCGACAGCACCCAGAGTCATAATGATTTTGGCCGCTGATCCGGACCAGTTCCGGATCAGCATATTGATAAACTTTTTCATGGTTCTGTCCTTTAAATCAAACCGCTCTCATGGCGACGGCCGGATCGATTTTTGAATACTGTCTGGCAGGAAGCAGGCCGAAGACCAGGGTCAGCACTGCCGAAAGCAGAACCCCCAGCAGGGTGTAGAGGGCCGTTCCGCCTGAGATATCCAGGGAGTTCTGCATGGACCGTCCCAGGGGCAGGGAGAGGAGAGTTCCCAGCACTGCACCGGCCAGAGTGATCCCCAGAGCCTCGGCACCGAAGAGGAAGGTGATCCGTTTTTTGGAAGACCCCAGTGCCATGAGGATGCCCACATGTTTTTTCATCCGCATTCCCCGGCTCATCAGAATATTGGACACATTGACTGACGCGATAAACAGCCCGGAAAGGGAAAGGAACATGATCAGCAGGGCCAGGCCCGTATTTCTTCTGATCAGCTGCTGTGCTTCGGCCCGGGGATTGGAGATGACCACCTGCTGTTCTCCAAACTGATTGTCAAACCAGTTCTGCAGCAGAAGGGCCGTTTCATCCAGTCTGTCGGGATCATCAACGGCAAAACGAAGCTGGGTATTCATAAAGAATCTCCGGAAGTCGCCGCTTCCCGAACTTCTGTAGGGCATATAGTAGAGATTGGTGTCGCCCTCATCCGCAAGGATACCGATGACGGTGATCAGACCTTCCCTTGTCAGCAGCTGCCTGCCCAGCAGAGAACTGCGCTCCTCTCCCTTCTTCAGAAGAGTATCGGCGAGGTCGGCACCCAGAACGATGATGGAGCCGTTGCCCGTCATGTCCTGCTGAGAAAACAGACTGCCCTCTTCGGCACTGCTGCCCCAGGCGTCAAAGAATCCGGGTGTCACCTCATAACCGCTGGCTTCCTCTTCATCGGCAATGATCAGGTTGCTTTTGCCTGAAGCCTCTGCCAGATCACTTTCCGAATACTGTATGAATTCTCCCCCCGGAGGCCCCTGAGGCATCCCGCCGTTGTCCTGTACTCCTCCAGCTGCATCATCGCTGCCTTCCGGAAGGGCTCCGGGCGGGGGTATTTCGGCAGCCATCTGCTCCATCCTCTGCTGATCACGGGCCACCGACTCTTCGTTGATAAAGTGGATGCGGCTGTAATTCTTTACATAGGAATAAGTCACTGCCGGTGCCAGTTCTCCCGCCGAGAGATCTTCCGAGGTAAGAACGGCATTCTCCTGAACCGCTTTGAGGCTGACGGGAACATCCATTTCCTCAGCCTCTCCGGCCGTACTGACGACGATCTCTTTGTACCCGGGTGAATCCAGAAGCTTCTGTGAGGTACTGATTGTGTTGGCCAGAAGGGCGATGCCTGATGACGCGGCCCCGATGCCCAGTGCAACGGCCAGGATCAGCAGTCCTGATTCCAGGAACCGGTCCAGAAACCTTCTGACGATGATTTTACCCTCTTCACTACGCACGGATGTCCTCCTGTGCGGTCAGTTCATCCTGCAGCTGACCGTCTCTCAGACTGATCACACGGCCGGCTCTTCTGCCCTGGTCCGGGTTGTGGGTCACCATCACCACGGTGACTCCCCTGCGGTTGAACTGTTCCAGAATCCTCATGATCTCCTCCCCCTTTTCGGTAGGGAGGTTTCCCGTCGGCTCATCCGCCAGGATCAGATCGGGATCATTGGAGAGGGACCGGGCGATGGCGACTCTCTGCTGCTCTCCCCCGCTCATCATGGTGGGAAGATGGTTCATACGGTGATCCAGCCCCACCTCACCCAGCAGTTCGACAGCCCGTTCCCGCCGTTTGTTCCAGGGAACCCCGGCATAGCTCATGGGGAGCATCACATTCTCCAGGGCGCTGAGCTCCGGAAAGAGGTTGAAGCTCTGGAAGATGAATCCGAAGTGGCGGTTCCTGATCCGGGCCTGTTCCTTGTCGGGCAGAGAACTGATGTCATAGTCCTCCAGGAAGTACTGTCCCGTTGTGATGCTGTCCAGAATACCCAGGATGTGCATAAGGGTGGACTTTCCGGACCCGGAGGGTCCCATGATGGCGATGTATTCTCCTCTGTTGATGGAGAGTGAGACATCCTTCAATGCGGTTACTCTTGTGTCTCCCAGGTCATAAAACTTATTGATATTTTCAAGTCTGATCATTTTTCTACTCCTTCTGCGGGCCTTGGCCCGAGGCGCCTTTTTCGGCTCTTATGGCTTTCGTCACCGCGGCTCTGTCATGAGTCGGGGGGTGCCCTGCTTCAGGGTTTGAGAGTAATCTCATCCTGGTCTATATAGGTCTGATAACTGCCGGTGATCACTTCATCTCCCGCCTTCAATCCCTGAAGAATTTCCACATCCGATCCCTGAATCTCACCCACGGTGATCTTTGTTTTCACCGCCTTGTTTCCCTGAATCAGATAGACATACTTCTGATTGCCCGTGGTCAGCCAGGACCCCCGGGGAAGAAGAAGTACACCCTCTTTCACGTCCAGGGTGATGGAAGCTACTGCGGAAGCACCGGGGGTGAGGGTCAGATCCGTCTCGGGCCGGGCCCGTACGGTGATCATGGCCGACAGACCGTCGGTGTCCATGGTGGCGATTTTGCCGATCTTTATGATTTTGGCATCCATGGTAGTGGTCCCAATGGTGACCTTCATGCTGCCGCCGACCTGAAGGAGTCCCGCATACTGTTCATACACATCGAAGTCGATGTACACGTCACTTCTGTCTGCCACCACAAAGAGGGAATCGGATTGTTCGATAAGACTGCTTTTGATGGAGAGAGACTCATTCACACTGAGCACTTCCCCGCTGATGGGACTCTTGATCCTGGTCTCGTCAATGTCCTGTTCCACAGTGGCCAGTTCCATATTGAGCTGATTGATGACGGCCTGCTGTTTTCTCAGGGAAATGTCCCCTGAAAGACGGGCTTGATCCAGATCAGCTTGAGTGTCCTCCTGCTGCTCCAGGAGATCTTTCAGAGTATTCTGAGCATCCTCATAGTCACTCTGACGGGACGTCTTCAGTTCGCTCAGTTCCCTGTATTTATCAACATCATCCCGGGCATCGGCTATATCGCTCTCCAGGCGGGAGAGGGTCCGCTCCAGACCTTCCACCGTGAAAGTGCTGCTGTTTCTGACATTTTCAAGTTCGATCTTCGCCTGTTCCAGGCTGAGGGTCAGTTCATTCTTCTGATCATCCAGATCGGGTACATCCAGGACAGCCAGAATATCCTGCGGAGTCACCTGGTCACCTTCCTGAACAAGAAGTTCCCGGGCATATCCGTCCCTGGGACTGACAATACTGACCTGGGTGGGAAGGATGACCGTACCGCTGGCTTCGGTGGTGGAGACAAACTGTCCTGATCTCACCTGAGCGCTGTCGTATTCACGGAGAACAAATGTGTCCGTACCGGTTGAAAACCAGAGGGTTGCAAATACTCCGGCCGTCAGTACCAGGATACCCGCGATAACCATAATTCTGGTTCTTTTTTTCTTTTTGGAAGACTTGGGCGCCACCTCTTCCATTTGAATAATTCTCTTTTCTGCATCCATTTCTGAAACCTCTGATCTTACTTTAATCAACGAAGGAAGCTCTCGGGTTAAGGGAGAGTAAAAGGAATGTAAATTATGTAAAATGTGATATAAAACATGTTTTTTTTCTGGTTCCATTGTCACGGAAAGGATATGGTTAAGGCAGGAATCAGATATGCTTCAAAAAATAAAAGATTACAGTTTTACCCTTCAGATTCTCCTGCTGACCGTCCTGCTGACCTGCGGGGCAGTGTTTGTCTTCCGGTTTTTTAAAACGGAGATGATCAGAGGTGTATTTCGGGAGGAACAGGTCCTTGAGTCTGCGGTCTTCCGGACCTACTCCAGAGAAAATCAGAGGATCGGTCTTCTCATTCAATCCCTCAAGCAGTTGGACCTTTCCTCGGAAGAGGCCCTGCAGAGATCTCTGGCGGCACTGACAACCGGTTACGGTCCCGACGGCCAAATTCCTCACATCATAGGGGAAGTGCCTGTTATTCTGAATGAAGATCCGCTCAGACCCGGAGAGTTCCAGATTCGTACAACCAGAGGAGGACAGGACCTTCCCGAGGTTTCCCTCCTGCTCTACACTCCCTCAGAACGTCCCGAACTTCTGATTCAGGTCATCCTTGACCGGGAGGGTATTGTGGAAAACTATATAAAGCCGGCCGTCCGGGAGGCGCTGGAGGGGTATTCCCTCAGTTGGATCACTCCTGATCCTGAACAGATTATCCCCCACGGCCGGGACAGGGATCTGCGCGCCTTTCCCTTCCGTCCACTGGCGGCACTGACCGGATGGACCCACGACAGCTCTGTTGATTTTGTGATTCCCCTGCCTGACGAGTTCGACCTCCACCGTCCCTTCATTCCGGATGACCGGGGTGAATCTCCCCGGGACGGAGAGACGTCTGTTATCAATCCCGACTTTACAGTCAAACCGGACCAGGTTCCCTCCACCCGGTTCGGTACAGCTCTGGTTCTGGGCTATGACGATGCTCCCTACTACCGGGATATAGAGAGGAAAACCGCCCTCACATGGCTTCTCAGCAATCTGATTCTTGCCGGAACAGGTCTGGTATTTCTGATCCTCATCATGCAGATGAGAAGGCTCAAAACTATCAGAAGCCTGGAGAAGGAATTTGTCGCCTCCATGACCCACGAACTCAGAACTCCCCTGACAGTTATCCAGTCGGCGGCGGATAATCTCTCAAGCGGAATCATCCCTCCCGAGAAGGTGGAAAGATACGGACGGGTGATGAAGGATCAGGCGGGCAGACTGAGCGGGATGATCGAGGAGATCCTGCTGTTTTCCAGTATGGAGGGCCGTCACAACGGCTCCCGGGAACAGGTGGATCTCCGCATCGACAGCCTGCTGGAGGATCTTAAGGCGGGATTGAGCCCTCTGGCAGATGAAAAGAATACCCGGATCATCTGGGACGGGGAAGGATTTCCGGAAGGGGTAATGAGTTATCCCGAAGAGACCAAGCTGATTCTGAACAATCTGATCAGCAACGCCCTCTACCACGGTGGAGGATCTCCCGTCAGGGTGGTTTTCCGGTGCCGGACCAGCGGAACCCTGGCTGTTACCGTTGAAGATGAAGGAGCCGGTATCCCGGCGAGAGAACAGAAGAAGGTATTCGAACCCTTCTACAGAACCCTTTACAGCCGGGAAAATCAGACAAGAGGAAGCGGACTGGGACTCCACATCGCCCTGAAAAAGGCAAGGGTTCTGGGAGGCACTCTGAAACTGGAGTCGCCCTATGAAAGGAATGGTGTGAGAGTGACGGGATGCCGGTTCACTCTCTCCCTCCCCTGCACCTTCGCTCCGGGAGAAAACACCTGATGACAAGAGTG
>QKJO01000124.1 GCA_003249275.1 Spirochaetaceae bacterium | reverse complement strand
ATCAACATATCCCAGTGTTGTGGCCGAATCATTATCGTAGTCGGAAAGAACGGCATAGAGTCTGGTTCCGAAGGTTGCTGCGGAGGGGACTGTGACATGAGTGGAATATCCGTCGGGAAGAGCGATATTATCCCATGGGTTCTGTTCTGCTCCGGCAAGGCTGTACCAGAGCTGTCTTCCGTTTGCAATGTAGTAGTCCGAACCTCCGGTACTGAACATGATAATCCTGTCTACGGGAGTGGAGGATTTGAAGTTATTGCTGTCCCGAACCTTCTCTTCATTCTCAAGTGTGTAGAAGATGGCAGGTCCGGAGCAGCTTATGAACAGAAAGGCAATCAGGGGGATGTATAGAATCTTTTTCATTGGTTCCTCTTAAAAATGGTACATGGCAGACAGGGTAAAGTCCATAAAATTCCCTATCCTGTTGTGTTCGCTCTCTCCGGGATATATCTGCGGTACCCACCAGTAGGTGATGTTTGAACCGAAGGACCAGTTGGAGTTGAAGTTCCAGTAAAAACCGGCTCCCGGTTTGAGAATCATTTCCACATTGAAGCTTTCCTGGTAGGAGGTCATATTGATTCCCGCACCGAGATAAAGGGGCACTGTAAAAAGATTGCCTTTCAGATTGAATTCGTAAGTTCCCCGGAAGGTGATGGGAATCATATAAAAGTTGTGATCATTCGGACTTCCGGCAAAAATACCGGCAACTTCCAGACCCAGTTGAATGTTGTTATTGATATAGGCACCGTAATAAAGGGAACCGAAACCTCCGAGGGATAAATTCGTGGATCTGAAGGCATCCGCATCACTCCAGCTCAACCCCGGATTATTGAAGAACAGGGGAACAAACAATCCGGCATTTATGCCGAAAACCTGGTCTCCCAGAAGATGATATTCTATTCTTGATTTTTCAGGTGTCTCTTCCCCGGGTTCTTCCTGTGCATAGGCAAGCATTGAAAAAAATAAAAAAATCAGCATAAATATACTGAACGGGGATGAGACGGAGGTTATCTTTTTATTCAATTCTATTCCTCATTTGCAAAATTTAATTGATAATAACATAGTAACAACAAAGCTTCAACGAGGTTACGTCAGGGGGGGAATCTTACAAATGGCCATGATTATTGATGGGAAAAAAGTAGCTTCAGACTTGAGAGCCGGACTGGCCGGACGGGTCAGGGAAATGAAGGAATCCGGTGTTGTTCCGGGGTTGGCCGTTGTACTTGTAGGTGATGATCCGGCCAGCAGATCTTATGTAACCGCCAAGGAAAAAAGCTGCCAAGACCTCGGCATGTTCTCAAGGGATATAAGATTACCGGATACGACAACTGAAGAGGAACTCCTGTCTCTCGTACACGAGCTGAACGGCAGTCCCGAAATTGACGGCATTCTGGTTCAGCTCCCTCTTCCCGGGCATATTGATGAGCAGAAAATTATTATGGCCATTGATCCGTCCAAGGATGTGGATGGTTTTCATCCGATCAGTGTGGGACGGATGATCCTTGAGCAGGATACCTTCCTGCCCTGTACGCCCCATGGGATTCTGAAGCTGCTGGAATACTCGAAGATTCAAACAAGGGGAAAAAAGGTCGTTGTTGTCGGCAGAAGCAATATTGTGGGAAAACCGGTAAGCAACCTTCTTTTTCAGAAGCAGGCTTTCGGGAACGCAACCGTTACAGTCTGCCATACGGCTACTGAAAATCTGAAAGAGGAAACTCTCAGGGCGGATATCCTGATCGCTGCTGCCGGGCGGCCCGAAATGATCAGCGGGGACATGATCAAGCAGGGTGCCGTCGTGATCGATGTCGGCGTTAACCGCGTGGAAGATAAGACAAGGAAAAATGGCTACAGGCTTGTCGGTGATGTCGATTTTGAGGGCGCTTCCGAACGTGCCTCTTATATAACACCCGTTCCCGGCGGCGTCGGTCCTATGACAATCACCATGCTGTTGTTCAATACAGTCAAGTCGGCTGAATCAAGGATGCCCAGATAATAAAAAAACCGGAGATTCCAGAAAACAGATTATGAAGAATCAAATTAAAAAATCCTTTGTTTATATACTGATTGCATTGCTGCTGAGCGCCGTTTTCGTTTTCATGAATGCAAGATGGAACAGGCAGATGAAAGCATATGATACCATGCTTGAAATCAATCAAAAGGAACTGGCGGATGTCAGGAATTCCCAGGAGCTGCTCATTCAGAACTCCGCTCAGATGAGACAGTACATGAACCTGCCTCCTCTCAGCTTCGGCGACGAAGAGGAGAAGCCGGAAGCGGGTGAGAACTTTGAACTGGCTGCTTACGATGCAGTTGCATTTCTCCAGAACTATACACAGACCCAGAACAAGCTTAAATTTTTCAATGATCAGCTGGAGAACCCGGAATTTTCAGCACTGCTGAGAGAACTCAAACTGTCCTACACAGGTTCTTCCGCCTATAAGGGGGGTCTCAGAAAAAACGGGAATCTCTATTTTACCCTTGAGTATAAGAGTGATCAGGATCAGTTCCATTTTCAGTCAAAACTGAATCAGACTGAAGTCACAGGTGAGATAAATGCCCGGTCCGTTACCGGGTTCATCCGCACCGAAACAGAAAAGATGGATCAGCAGTATGAAAAGTCCTCATTGATGAATGGTGAGCTTCTGATGCTTTCCAGAGATGGAGATCTGAGAAAATCTCTTGCCGGATACGATCTCTGGTTCGGTGAATCCGGAATCGCCGGAAATGCCAGGTTTGTTCCCCTCCTCAGAATCGACGGGTCTGAACTTGTAAGAGCGACAACCGATCCTTCATCAGGCCGGTTTGTACTGGGAAACAGTGATTTTGCCGACCTGGATACGTTGAAGGAAGGAATCCGGGACTTCATTACCCGAAGTGATATCAGAACATCGTCTCAGATTCTGGACGACAGCATAGAAAATGAACTTGTTACGCTTCTCAGGGATACGGCGTTCAATGTCCGTTTGAAGGATCTCGGCTATCGCCCCGTCCTGGAACCCCGGGAGGATAATGATTATATCTACTACGATTTTCTGGATGGGGATGGAAACCGGAAGGGCTCTCTGGCGCTCCAGAAGGATTTTGGAGAAGTCTATCTGATGGATGAAGATGATATTCCCATCAGGTCGCTGAAAACATTTTCCGCCAGTCATGATATCGTCTTTAATTTTCAGACCGAAAGTGCGGCTGCAGATACCGGTTCCCCCGATCTGTTCATACCCGCCCAGGGCTCCGAAACCTTTCTTCTCATCGGATCTCATGAACATAATGCCGACACCATGATACTCCTGCATTGCGACAGCAGCAGTTCTGAAATAAGAATGCTGAGCATACCCAGAGATCTGTACTATGAAGGGAGAAAGATCAATTCCATCTACAGGGAATACGGACCTCAAAGGCTTGCATCTGAACTGTCGACCCTGACGGGACTCAATATTACCAGATATGTGGCCATCGATATGTATGCCTTTATCGATGTTGTCAACATCCTGGGAGGAATCGATGTCACTCTGGATGAAGCTCTTGTTGATC
>QKJO01000138.1 GCA_003249275.1 Spirochaetaceae bacterium | reverse complement strand
AGCGGACCCGGAGCTGATACTGATCATTATTTCCCGTACTCGATCTGATGAGTTTGCAGTGCTTGCAGTTGGCACAGTATATCTTGTCGGCAACTTGCTCATGGATGGAAGATTCCGGATTTCTGGCTGTCTGTGTGATGACCGTTTCTTTGTACATGGAATGTACACCTCCTGTTGTGCTGGGCAGTTCAAGCTGCTTTCCTTGATTGTCGGCTTATGGAGGCATAAGTTTGAGAAAGATCTTAAATCTCTGTTCATTCTTATGGTGATGGGATAGTATAGCGACCATGATCGCAACAATTATTAATGCTCTGGCCGTACTTGCAGGATCTTTCCTCGGATTGATGCTGAAGGGAAAAATTCATGACAGGTATGAGCAGACCGTTTTCAACGCCCTTGGAATTTTCACTCTTCTTCTGGGAATCACCATGGCTCAGGAGTCCTGCAACGCCCTCTACATGGTTTTCTCCCTGGTTCTGGGCGGTCTTCTGGGTACTTTTCTGCGTATTGAGGACCGGGTTCTCAGCTTTGGTGAATGGATGAAATCAAAACTCCCCGGGTCCATGGGGGAAGGGCCTTTTGCCATGGGATTTCTGGATGCCACCGTGCTGTTCTGCGTCGGGGCCATGACCATCGTCGGTTCCTTCAAAGCGGGAATTGACAAAGACTATCAGCTGCTCCTGCTCAAATCGGTTATGGACGGTTCGGTCTCGGTTCTTCTGGCGGCCGTCATGGGCTGGGGCGTCGCCTTTTCGGCTTTGTCCATCCTGCTGGTACAGGGGTCTCTGACTCTTCTTTCCGGAGTGGTAGCCCCCTATGTGGAGCAGCCCATGATCGATGCCGTTTCGGCGGTGGGAGGACTGCTGGTCATCATGATCGGGATCAATCTTCTCAAGCTGAAATCGATCAAAACGGCCAACTTCATGCCGGCCCTTGTGCTGATCATCCTTTTCCAGCTGGCAGATCCCTGGCTGTCACAGTTTACGGGGTGAGATCTTCCATATTTCCGAAGCATACTCCCTGATGGTTCTGTCTGATGAAAAGACGCCCGAAGACGCGATATTCATCAGGCTGCTTCTGTTCCAGCTCATTCTGTCGCTGTAGAGCTCCTCGGCCCTGACGATGGCGTCTCTGTGGGCGGCGATTTCCGGCAGTACAAGGTAGGGGTCATCCTTCAAAAGATAGTTCATAAGATCGCTGAACTCACCGGGGTCTCCCAGCATCCCGCCCTGAATCTCATCGAAGAGGGCGGCGACCTCTGTGTTCCGTTTCAGAAAATCTCCGGGGCTGTACTCCCTGCGGTAATCGACAACCTCATCGGCGTTCATCCCGAAGGGAATGTTGTTTTCCTCGCCCGCTGCCTGAAAGATCTCGATATTCGCTCCATCCCTGGTTCCCAGAGTCAGGGCCCCGTTCATCATGAACTTCATATTGCCCGTTCCCGAGGCTTCCTTGCCTGCGGTGGAGATCTGCTGGGAGAGTTCGGCACCGGGAAAGATCATCTCCGCCATGGACACATTGTAGCCCGGCAGAAAACGCAGCTGCAGCCGATCTCTGCACAGAGGATCGGCATTGATTACCGAAGCGGTCCGGCAGGCCAGATGGATGATCTCCTTGGCAATGTAGTACCCCGGAGCCGCCTTGCCTCCGATGAAATACAGATGGGGAACCGACCCGTCATCCTCCCCGTTCCGGATCTCCCTGTACTTCATCAGAATTGTAAATATATTCAGGAGCTGCCGTTTGTACTCATGGATTCTCTTGACCTGGAAATCGTAAAGGAAGGTATCGGGCAGAACGAGGCTCTGATGCTTCTGAATCCACCGGGCGAACTCCCTCTTGTTTGCTTTTTTTATCCTGTCCAGTTCCTCCAGAACCGCAGCATCGCCGCTGTGTCCCGCCAGATCGCTCAGCCGGAGTGGATCGGTCTGCCAGGCAGTTCCGATGAGGCTGTTGATCAGTCCGGTGAGACCCGGGTTGCACTGCATCAGCCAGCGGCGGTGGGTAATGCCGTTTGTCTTGTTGTTGAACTTCCAGGGTGTGCAGGCATACCACTCCTTCAGGACCGTCTCTTTCAGGAGTCTGGAATGGAGGGCGGCCACTCCGTTGACCGAAAAGCTTCCGTGAACGGCCAGAGAGGCCATATGAAGCATGCCGTCTTTGATGACGGGCGGAGTGCCGGGATGATCCTGAAGGCGTTTCTGGATCTCCTCAATGATCAGAACAAGACGGGGGAAGAGTTCGCTGATGTAATGAAGGTGCCACTTCTCCAGAGCCTCTTCCAGAACGGTATGGTTGGTATAGGCGAAAACCCGGGTACAGATGCCCCAGGCCTCATCCCAGGAGAGCTTTTCGATATCCAGGAGAAGCCGCATCAGTTCGGGGATGGCCAGAACAGGATGAGTGTCGTTCAGCTGGATGACGATCCGCTCGGGAAAACTGTTCCACTCTCCCGGATGTTTCAGTTTATAGGCGGTCATGAGATCCTGTAGGGAGGCGGAAACAAAGAAGTACTGCTGCTTCAGCCTCAGCTTTTTTCCTTCATCCCCCACATCTCCGGGATAGAGGACCGCCGTCAGGGATTCGGCTTCATTGATGGAATGCCAGGCTTCCTGGTGTTTTTCACTGTTGAAACCGGCCAGATCAAAACCGTAGGGAGATTCGGCCTTCCAGAGCCTCAGAGGCTGGACCCGGTCCGAAAGGGTGGAGGATACGGGGTAGTCCACCGCAATGGCCAGGACTTCATAAGCCGGTTTCAGCTTGAACTGCAGTTCGCCCGAATCGCTGCAGCTGATGTCCACAGTTCCTCCGAAGGGAATCCTGTAGCAGCTGTTCCGGTCCGTCGTTCCCCAGAGGTCTCTTTCCCTCCAGGGATTGGGATGCTCATTCTGTCTCTGATTCTCAATTGTCTGATTGAAAAGGCCGAAGCGGTAACAGATGCCGTAACCGGTGGCCGGCATGTCCAGATGCACAAGGGAGTCGAGAAAACAGGATGCCAGACGTCCCAGGCCGCCGTTGCCCAGACCGGGGTCCAGCTCTTCTTCCAGGATATCCGTCAGCTCCAGACCGTGGCGGGCGGCCATCCGGGTCACCTCGTCCCTGATGCCCAGAGACAGGAGGTTCTGATGAAGCAGACGACCCGTCAGAAACTCCGCCGAAAAGTAGCAGACCCTTCTGGGGTCATCCTTCCGGTCCCTGAGATTGGTCTTTTCCAGTCTAAGGTTCATTTCCTGCCGGACGAAAACCGATAAAATCTGGAGAAACCCGGAAGGCGTCAGTTTTTCATCATGGAAATTCAGAAGTCTTTCAAGTTGTTCCAGCAGGGCTTTCGGTCCGGTCATTCTTTACATCCTAGTTTACCGATTCGGGGTGTTCTTCCACGATTCTGATCCAGATGGGAGGAGCCGTGATCTCTTCCAGAGATTCGATTTCCTTCAGAGCGCTTATTATGGCTCCCTCACTGCACTCGTGGGTTGTCATCACCAGAGGAATCGTGTCCGATTTATCCTCCTTCTGAAGAAGGGAGGTGATGCTTATCCCCTTTTTACTCAGTATAGTACTGATCCGGGCTACCGTGCCCGGTCTGTCTTTAACCATGAATCTCAGATAGTAGCGGCCTGTCAGTTCTTCGGGGGGAAGCTGTTCGGCTTTTTCAGTCTTGTCCGGCCAGAAATTGAGGTTCTCAAAGGCTTTGGGGGTGATGCCCAGAGCCGTGGCGATGATGTCGGAAACCACGGCCGATGCCGTGGGAGAACTTCCGGCTCCCCGTCCCATATACATGGTGTGTCCGACCGCATGTCCATAGACGCTGACCGCATTGAAAGCTCCGGAGACTCGGGCCAGAGGATGGGAGGTATGGATAAAAGCGGGTGAAACGCTTAGTGCAAGTCCTTTTTCGGTCTTCTGGGCAATGGCCAGGAGCTTCATGATATAGCCGAGATCCCGGCCGGTTTCCACATCGTAAAGGTCCAGGGTATCGATACCTTCCACAGGGATGGAATCAAGATCCACTCTCTTTCCGAAGGCGAGGGACGCCAGAATTGTGAGTTTGTGGGCCGAGTCCATACCCGTAACGTCGAGGGTCGGGTCAGCTTCGGCCAGACCGGCTTTCTGAGCCGACTGGAGTGCGGTCTTGTAACTCTGTCCCCGCTCGGTCATTTCGGTGAGAATGTGGTTGCAGGTTCCGTTGACAATACCGAAAAGAGCTTCGATTCTGTTGGCCAGGAGTCCGTCCGTCAGTGCCTTGACGATGGGAATCCCGCCTCCGCAGCTGGCTTCCAGTCCGATGGTAACCTTGTGTTTTCTGGCCAGTGCGAAAAGCTCGGGTCCGTAGTGGGCCATCAGAGCCTTGTTGGCCGTGACAACATGTTTGCCTGCTTCCAGTGCCTTGGTGATTATCTTTTTTGCAACAGTCAGGCCGCCGATCAGTTCGACAACGAGAAAAACTTCCGGATCCTCAAGGGCTTTGTTGAAGTCCTCTTCATACAGGTCTTCGGGAATACCGAGGGCCCTGGCATTGTCATAGTTTCTGTCGACCACATATTTCAGATAGAGGGGGATGCCTGTCCGGTCCTGCAGGTACGTTCTGTCTCTTGTCAGAACCTTGGCAGTTCCTCCTCCGACTACCCCGCAGCCGACTAGCGCTACTCCATACTTTCCCTTACCGTCCATAATATGTCTCTCCTGAGTCCTCTGAATTAATTAACTTATTGGGGATTATCAGATAAGAAGGCCATTTATTCAAGAGCGGGAGAGGGGTATAAAAAGGCCAATCGATTTCGCTGATCCCTCTGGATTATGGTTTGAAATGAGTTACAATATAAGAAGCAAACATAAATTCATGATAGTGATGTTTCCGGCTGACACTTTTACGGCTTCAGACGGTTACATATGCAAGAGGAGTATTGATATGAAAAAAATCTTTCTGCCTGCGGCATTGATCCTGCTGGTTCTGAGCGGCTGTGCGTCAACAAAAGTCACCAGGACATCTTCGGATGAGGTGATTGACCTGAGCGGACGCTGGAACGATACCGATTCCCGGCTCACGGCTGAAGAGATCGTTTCGGATGTTCTGTCCAGACCCTGGCTTGATGATTTTCTTGCTTCCGCCGGTCAGAAACCCGTGGTCATCGTCGGTACCGTCAGAAATAAAAGCTCCGAGCACATCGAAGTCCTCACCTTCATCAAGGACATCGAAAAGGAACTGATCAACAGCGGCAGAGTCCGGTTCGTCGCCAACAGCGAAGAGCGGCAGGAAGTCCGTGAGGAGAGAGAGGATCAGCAGTCTAATGCCACCGAGGCTACGGCCAAAGCTCTGGCTGCCGAAACGGGAGCCGACTTTATGCTTCAGGGAGTCATTACCTCCATCACCGATGCTGTGGACGGTACCCGTGTGATCAAGTATCAGGTTTCCATGGAACTCATCCATCTTGAAACCAATGAGAAAGTCTGGATCGGTTCCAACGAAGTGAAAAAGGTCATCAAACAGTCAAAATCCAATTGGTAGATAATGGATGTTCCCATCTAAAAAAAAAGTAATTCAGGGATTTCTGCTTTCCATCGCCATAATTCTCTCATCCTGCGCCAGTACGCAGACTTTCCAGTATCAGTATGTGGAAGCGGGTGAACATGTCGCCGAAAGGGACTTTGCCGGTGCTTCCGCCGTCATTGAAGGCTACAAGGAAAAAACCTATAAGGAGAAGGACAGGGTTCTCTACTATCTGGATGTGGGGATGCTCTATCACTATGCGGGAGAGTATGAAAAGAGCAATGAGGCTCTGGACATGGCCGAGAGGGGCATTGAAGACCTCTATACACGGAGCATCTCAAAGGCTCTGACCTCGGGAGTCCTGAACGACAACGCTCTGGATTATTCGGGTGAGGACTATGAGGATGTCTATCTCAATGTTTTCAAGGGACTGAACTACATCGCTCTGGGGGATGCGGACTCGGCAATGGTGGAGATCCGCAGGGTTCATATCAAACTGAACCTTCTGGAGGACAAGTACAAAACCCTCATTGACGAGTACAACGAGTCCTCCGATGCGGAGGGAACCATCGAACCCAGACAGAACCGGTTTCACAACGATGCCCTGGCCCGTTATCTGGGACTCCTGCTCTACCGTTACGACAAAAGCTTCGACAGCGCCAGGATCGAGAAGGACAATATAGAGCAGGCTTTCAGGAGCCAGAGCCAGCTTTACAACTTCTCCATGCCCGAACTTCCCGAGCTGACAATGAATCCCGACATGGCCCATCTGAGCATCATTGCTTTTACCGGCATTTCTCCCCGGAAACTGGCCGAGACCTTCTATCTGGATACCATAAAGAACATGGTCCTGATCACCTCGGTCAGTCAGAGTGAGGAGTACGTGAAATCCAATGTCGGTTTCAACTTCCTCCTTATGCCCGGGATTGAACCGGGGTATCATTTCAAGTTTGAATACCCCCGGATGGAGCTTATGGGCAGTAGGGTGAACAGAGTCCTGCTCCTTGTGGACGGCACCCCCGTCAGGGATATCCCTGTTCTTGAAAATATGGAAGCTGTTTCAAAAGAGATCTTCCTCATCAAACAGCCCCTGGTGATCGGCCGGTCCATTCTGAGAACCGTCGCCAAGGGAATCATCAAAGAGTCGGGAAAACAGGCCGCCAAGGATAACATGAACGATTCAGCGGGAGGCATGGTTGCCGGTTTTCTCCTGGGAATCGCT
Organism: Spirochaetaceae bacterium; assembly: GCA_003249275.1. The sequence continues at coordinate 6,494 of QKJO01000138.1, read as the reverse complement.
ATGGACGTCGCTGTGGATGCGACGGAGAATGCGGATCTCAGAATCTCACAGTACTTTCCCGCTTATGCCAGCGCCCTGGATCTGGAGGTCCCTCCGGGAGCGCACAACGTAACGGTGGAGTATTATGAGGACAGCCGGCTGATTTACCGGGACAACCGGGGCACCATGGATCTGGAACCGGGAGAACTGAATTTTGTCGAATCTTTTGTTCTGGAGTAACCCTTAAGCCTTTGCAGAACAAACACCAGGGCTGCAAATCAGCCCTGGCAGCCCGTTGAGTCCTTTGGAGGTAAAAACTATGAAAACTGCAAAATATATCCTTATGCTGCTGACGGCAGCCCTGCTGCTTGCCGCCTGTGCCACCGGAGGCTCCGCATCGGGAGGCAGCAAAAAGAAACCAGCCTGGGTGGACGACAAGCACAGTCTCTATCCCGATGACAAGTATCTTGTTGAGATAGGAGAAGGCAGCTCCCTCAAGAATGCTCAGCAGAACGGGCAGGCTTCCCTGGCAAGGATCTTCAGAACCGTTATCAGGGTGGACAGTACTGTCAGCACCCGGTATCAGGATCTCTCAGACGGAAAGACCATCCTGGAGTCTCAGATGGAGACGACCTCGGATGAGTCTATCACTCAGCTCTCCGATGAAACCCTGATCAATGTGCATTTCGGCGAGTCCTGGACCAGCGATACCGGCCGTGTCTATGTAGTGGCCTATATCGACAGGATGGAGACAGCCAATATCTACAGGCAGAGGATCGACCAGGACGCCGCCAGGGCTGACTTTTTTATCAGAAAATCGGCAGAGCAGACCGATCTCCTCCGCAGGTACGGATTTCTGGATGCCGCCGTTGTCATGGACACGGAAATCAATGCCAGACGGGATCAGCTGGAGATCATCTACATGCCCTTTGCCCGGGCCGTCATGCTCCCCTACAATCCGGAAAATCTCCGGTCCCTTCATGCCGATACGGCCGAAAAAATGCTGTATTCCATCCGTGTGGAGGGAGACGGGAACGGCAAGGTAACCGCCATCGTTTCACAGGTTCTGACGGACAGGGGATTTTCGGTGACTGAAGGTACAGGCGCCCTCTCTGTAACGGGCAGGATTCTCCTGGAGGAAGTAACTCTGAACAACGACTACAAGAATCTGCGCTGGACTCTTTTTCTGGAAATGAGAAATGAAAAGGGCGATACGGTTGTGAGTATGGAAGAGAAAAAGCGGGAGTCGGCCCTCTCTCTGGAGGAGGCGGAGGCCAGAGCCTACAGGTCCATGGAAGAGGTGATGAAGAAAAACTTCATCGGTGAGCTTGAGTCCTACTTCGACAGTTATGCCGGCAGCTAAACGGCTGAGCATAAAAAAATCCCCCGGTCATCGGGGGATTTTTTTTACCCTTTGGGAATCACTTCTCCAGGGGAGGAATGATCAGTACCTGACCGGGATAGATCAGATCGGGATTGGGGATGGCCTTCTGGTTGCGCTGCCAGATCTTGGGCCAGAGGAAGGGATCACCGTAGATCTCCTTGAACTCGGCGATCCTCCAGAGACAGTCGGTGTTGACCTTTCTGTACACAACGGTGTAGGTCTTGCCCACTGCATTGGCTCTGTAGGCGGCGATGTAGGCTTCCGCCTGGGTCAGGAGTTCCCTGGATTTGTCGTAATTCCCCGCGTTCCTTTCTTTCACGGCCTGCTGCCAGAGGTCCTTCGCCTTGTCCAGAAGACCTGAAACATTTTCTGATGAGGCGGAAGCCATTTCCTCTTCTTCCTCTTCAATTGTCTTGTTCAGGTCGTAATCGCTGAGTTCCGATTCTTCACCCGTATACTCCTGTGCCTGGGCCTGAAGCAGGGGATTGGCGCTGAGGTAGTCGCTGCCGGACCAGGGGTCGGCCGCCTTGATTTCTCCGGTTTCGGTCTGAACTGTCAGTGTGGAGGCTTCCTCCAGCTCCATCTGGATCTGAAGAACCTTTGCGTCTGTTTCGGCCTGTTTCTTTCTGGTTCTCGTCAGGTAGAGAGACTCTCTGGCCCGGAATTTGGCTTCCTTGAGGACGGCCTCGCTGCCTTTGAGGTCATATTTGCGGAAGAGGATCATGCCCTGGGAGAGCTGATATCCGGCCTGATTGAATTCGTCATCAGCCCATAGATAGGCTTCTTCCGATTCCGCATCATTCAGATAGGTCTTTGTGTCTCTTTCGAGAATTTCAATCCATTTGATATTGTTGTCCAGAGTCCGATAAAGGTTGGTGGCCTTGGTTTGGGACAGGGCCATCTCCTTCCTTGCCTGTGTCAGGTTTTCGGCGTCGATCTGAGCTTTTGTCACGGCAAACTGATCCATGACCTCTTTGTAGGGAGCAGGACTGTATTTGTCCGCCTTTATGGAGAGGAGCTTTTTCTGCATGTCTTCAAGAGCGGCATAGGCTTCCGCCTTCAGTCCGGCGCGTCCCAGTTCGAAGGCTCTGTTTCCCTTGTCGATGACGCCGGCAAGAAGGAGTCTGGAAGCTTCCGGATCGCTTTCAGCCAGATCGGCGGCCTTTTTGAGATCGGCATACCCCTGTTTCATCAAGTCCGGGGCAAATCGGGAACCTTCCACCATTTCCGCTCTCTGAAGAGCCTGACGGGCAAGAGCCAGTTCTTCGGCCGAGACCGGCTGAACTTCGGGAACTTCCGGTTCCGGTGTCGTGACGGGCTGCTGAGTCTGTCCGCTGTCGACGACGGGTTCTTCCGTAACCTCTTCGGGTACGGCTTCAACAACCGGTTCCTCTTCGGGTTCCGGGGTGGTTTTACAGGATATTACTACAAATAGAGAAAGAAATAATAAAGTAAACAGTATATTTTTGTTCATGCCGTCTCTCCTCTTGAAACTTAAGTCTACCACGGAGAAATTGCCGAGTCAAAGGGAAGCCGGTAATTCATACTGAACTTCCCTTTTTTATTCATGATTACTGTTTCAGTCCAGGTAAAAAACTTCCTTCAGAGGGATGGACACGGGTGAATTGTCGGGGTTGCATTCCATGATATCCGCCATATAGTCCCACCATTTTCTCACCACCGGATTGGTGCCGAGATCCTGGGATCCCGACTCTCCGCTGACCTTCTGGGAGGCGAAGAGGGTATTGGTCTCCTCGTCCAGAAAGATGGAGTAGTCGGAGACGCCCGTACTTTTGATCAGTTCCTTCAGTTCGGGCCAGATGGCGTCATGTCTTTTTTTGTACTCTTCCGCAAAACCGGGTTTCAGCTTCATTTTAAAGGCAAATCTTTTCATAACCATCCTCATCGGTCAATCAGGACTGCTGTTTGAGCAGTTTCCGTCTGGCTTTGAATCTGTTCAGCATCTCGGGGATGAGAACCGCAGCGATCAGAAGGAATCCGGTGATGATGATCATGGACCGGGCCGAGACATTCAGCAGACCCATGCCGAATTTCAGGTATCCCAGCAGGAATACGGCTATGATCACGCCTCCGATGTTGCCCCGGCCTCCCGTGATGGAGACACCGCCGAGAACGACGAGGGTGATGGCTTCCATATCCCAGCCGTTGGCGATATTGGGACGGGTACTGCCGATCCTGGATGTCAGAAGCACGGCGGCGATTCCGGCAAAAAGTCCGTTCAGGGCCATGTTCATGAAACGGATTCTGGCAACGGGCACTCCGGAAAACCGGGCGGCGGTGCTGCTGTTTCCGATGGCGTAGACCTTTCTGCCGTAACTGGTCTTATGGAGTATGAAACCCATGATGACGGCCAGAACGATAAAAAGCACAAGCTCGAAGGGGATGATCGTGTCTCCCGCATAGCCCTGACCGAAATAGGCAAAACTCTCAGGATAGGAGGTATAGGCCTTGTCGCCCAGGATAGCCTGGGAAATTCCTCTGAAGAGGGACTGGCTTCCCAGAGTGACCGCGATGGCCGGGATTCTGAGTCCTGTGATAAGCAGTCCGTTGAAGATTCCGCACACCAGTCCGACGCAGAGACCGATCAGTATGATCTCGGTCGTTCCCGCACCCAGTGAGGAGGCATAGCCCATGGAGAAGGAGGAGAGGGCCAGGATGGAGGCGATGGAGATGTCGATGTCCCCGCACATGATGACAAAGATCATGGGAAGGGCCATGATGGCCTTCTCCATAAAGTTGAAGGTGGTGTTCATCATGTTGAAGTAATCGAGAAAGTGGGGACTGGCATTTGTAAAGTAGATGACCACTCCCAGAAACAGGACGATGAGGATAAACTCCCATTTTGTAACCAGTTCTATAAGCCGCTCTTTCCGGCTTGTTTCATTGATCAGCCTGGTCTGGCTGACATGTTCCAGTTTATCGCTCATTACTGACGTCTCCTGTTAAGTAGCTGTTTTTCGTTCCTCTGCTCCATCAGGACGTTGGCGACAATGGCCGCCAGAACGATGAATCCCTGGATGGCCATCTGGTAGAAGGGTGAGAGGTTGACGACGGGAAGGGCATTGTTGATGATTCCCAGAAAGAGGGCTCCCAGGACGACACCGGGGATGGTTCCCGAACCTCCGGCAATACTGACGCCTCCCAGTACGCAGGCGGCAACTGTCTGGAGCTCAAATCCCTGGGCTGTCTCGTTGACCGCGGCGGCATAACGGGCCGTCCACATGACTCCCGCCAGTCCGCAGAGGGCTCCGGAAATGGTAAAGACCATGAAATTGACTTTCTTTTCACTGACTCCCACAAAGTGAGCGGCGGTTTTATTGCCGCCGATGGCATAGATTTCCCGTCCGTGACGTGTGTAACGGACAAAGTAGAACATTATAAGAAAGATGATGATGGCCGCCGTTGTCAGATTAGGTATGACAAACAGCATCTTGCCCCGGGGGATATTGGTGTAGGCTTCGGTCATTTCATGAGCTGTGATCCACTGGCCCTTGCTCAGTACGAAGGTAAACCCTCTGAAGATACTCAGAGTTCCCAGAGTGGTGATGATGGGCGGAATCTTGCCAAAGGCCACGCAGGACCCGTTGAAGGCGCCCAGAGCGGTTCCGATCAGGATGCCGATGATCAGAATAAAGAAGACCGGCATGGACGGGTAGGCATGGTTCAGCATGGCGGCAGCCATGCCCGAAAAGGCGATGGAGGAACCGACGGAAAGGTCGATACCGCCCGTCAGGATCACAAGAAACTGCCCCGCCGCCACCATGATGAGGATGGCCGTATCGTTGATGATACTCTCAAGATTACTGAATTCCATAAAACTGGGAGCTCTCAGGGTAACGATCAGAAGGAGAATGATGATCAATCCCAGCAGGTTCAGTTCCCGATTCTGTAATATTTTTTCTATGATTTTTTTCATACTTTTACTTCCTCATGACCTGTGGCCGCCAGGATCACATTATCGCTGTTCGCTTCTTCCCGGCTCAGGATTTTTGACACCCGTCCCTCATGCATGACGACGATTCTGTCCGCCATGCCCAGAACTTCAGGCAGTTCGGAAGAGACCAGGATGACCGCAAGACCCGCCGCAGCCATTTCGGATACGAACTGATGGACCGCCGCCTTGGTGGCGACATCGATCCCCTTGGTGGGTTCGTCGAGAATCAGAATCTCAGGATCGGTGGCCAGCCATTTTGCAAGAACGACCTTCTGCTGGTTTCCTCCCGAGAGGGTGTTGGCGTTGACCTTCCAGCTGGCGGCTTTGATCTCCATCTTGTTGCCGTACTCTTCGGTCACGACTTTTTCAGATTTTTTATTGAGTATTCCGAAACGGCTCAGCTTGTCGATCTGGGGAAGGGTGATATTGTGAGCAAGGCTCATCTCAAGAATGGCTCCCTGTTCCTGCCTGTCTTCGGGGACGTAGGCTATGCCGTTGTGCATGGCCATCCGGGGGGAGGTTATGTTGATCTCGCTGCCCTTCAGGCGAATGGTTCCCTCCGTCTTCCTGTCGATGCCGAAGATGGTCCTCATCACTTCGGAGCGGCCCGCGCCGACAAGACCGAAGAATCCCAGAATCTCTCCCTTGTGCAGTGAGAAAGAGACATCCTTGAAGAACCCGGGGAGGGTAAGGTTGTTCACATCCAGTACGGCCTCGCCGATAGAGGCGTCCTTCTTGGGAAACATCTGGTTCAGGGAGCGTCCGACCATCATCTTTACGATGTCGTCGATACTGGATTTGCCGACTTCACCCTCGCCTATGTACTGACCGTCCCGGAAGACGGTGAAGTAGTCGCATATTTCGAATATCTCATCGAACTTATGAGAGATGAAAACAATGGCTTTGCCCTGGTCTCTGAGCTGTCTGATGATTTTATAAAGCTCTTCGACTTCTTTCAGCGAGAGGGCGGAGGTGGGCTCATCCATAATGACCAGCCGGGCGTCCACAGAGAGGGCCTTGGCTATCTCGACCATATGTCTCTGAGCTGTTCCCAGATTTTTGATCAGAGTGTCAGGGTTGATCTTCAGTTCCATCCGTTCCAGAAGTTCTCTGGTGTGTTCTCTCATGGCTTTCCAGTCCAGGGTTCCGCCCTTTTTGCGGAGGTGATGGCCCATG
>QKJO01000025.1 GCA_003249275.1 Spirochaetaceae bacterium | reverse complement strand
ATCCGTCGCTGAACCGGGTGGAACAGTTCCAGAAGACACTGGCCGCATCCACCCTGGCCATAAAGGAGGATGCCGTTTCTTTCGATTCGGTCAGAACCGCATCGGTATGACCGGACCCGTAGGTGTTGATATGCTCAATCGCTTCATCCAGGGAATCTACGATCTTTATGGAGAGTTTGTAATCCACATACTCGGTTCCCCAGTCGTCATCAGTTGCTTCTCCGACTTCGATGAGCGATCTGGTCCGGCTGCAGCCGACGAGTTCCACTCCCTTCTCCTCCAGATCATTCTTCAATGAGGGAAGTACACGGGATGCCATACGGCTGTGGACAAGCAGAGTCTCCAGAGTGTTGCAGGCTGCCACATACTGGGTCTTGGAATCCACAACGATAGGGTTCACTTTCCCGGCATCCGCATCCTCATGGATATAGATGTGGCATACACCGTCTGAGTGACCCAGTACGGGTATGCTCGAATGTTCCATTATATATTTTACAAAGGCATTCGATCCCCTCGGGATCAGAAGGTCTATGGATTCATTCAGACTGAACATCTCATTCACATCCGCTCTTGTCTCTACAAGCTGTATCCATCCGGAAGGGAGGCCCGCCTTTACTGTGGACTCCCTGATGATCCGGGCCAGAACGCGGTTGGTCAGAACGGCTTCAGACCCCCCTTTGAGCAGGACCGCATTTCCGCTCTTCAGACAGAGAGAGGAGATCTGGACGAGAGCATCGGGCCTGGATTCGAAGATGATTCCCGCGACCCCGATAGGACAGCTGACGCGGTAGAGATCAAGACCTGGTTCCAGCTCGGTGGCCATCTTTGTCACTCCCACGGGGTCATCCATGGAGATGAGGCTGCGTACGCCGTCTATCACCTGATCGATCTTGGAGCTGTCGAATTTCAGACGTTTCAGCAGGGGGCCGGCCAGATTTTCCCTTTCGCTGCGGGCATAATCCTCTTCATTGGCTGCGATGATCTCATCTTTTGATGCATTCAGAGCATCAGCCATAGCCTTCAGGGCTTTATTCTTGGTATCCGTTTCGACGGCTGCCAGTATCCGGGATGCTTTGCGGGCATTCCCGGCTCTGTCTTTTATGGAGACAGAGATCTCCGTATCATTCTTGCTCATTCTACCGGTTTATCATACTAAACCGGTTTTTTCAACGTTTAGCGGTTCTGATTCTCTGTGGTGAGGTGAACCAGCAGCTCTGTCCCGTTATACAGGTACAGAGACCCGTTCAGGCTGATAAATGTGTCCGCAAGGTCCAGCGACTTCATGAGGAGGTCTTCATACCCCAGTGCGGGCCCCGCCATCATCGTTCTCATAAGGGGACCGCTTTTCCAGGAGATGCCGTCGGCAGACAGATTTCCCCTGAAACGGTTTACACCGCCGTATCCCTGCAGATAAAGCCCGTCCCCTTCCTTCAGTATCTCAAGGTAGGGTTGTTTCTCCGGAGAATTCTGAAGAGAATCCGAACCTGCAAGAGTTGTGATCGTCCATGTGCCTGTCAGAGACTCCGGAGTATAGGAAGCGGAGGCAAAAAGGCTGTCTCCCGTCTGCGAAACAAGATATAAAACACCACCCCGGTCTCTCAGAGAGTAACCGGATGTTTTAAGATCCCCGTTTATCCCCTCCGGAAGAGTCAGAACAAGGCGGTCGTCCTGCAAATCCCATCCCGTAACGGCGGCTCCGAAACCGACGAACTGCAGCAAAGATCCGTCGGGAGCGAGATAGAATCCCTCCTGTTCCGACTGTTGAGAGTCATTGTTATTGACCCGGGTCCAGACCGTGTTGCCCAGATCGTCCTTTGAGACCGAAGGTGCGGAGGCGCAGGATCCGAGGACAGCGGCGCTCAGTGTAATCAAAAATAATCGAATCATTGTTTTCATGACTGTATTAGAGTTCACCAATCTCGAGATTCCATCCGGAATCTGTGGTTTTTTTGTGAAGATCCCCTGAGCGGATTGATGCCCTCAGCCGGGCAGGAGTTCGGCTCCGGGAAAGAGAGTCCTGTAGGATTTACGATGACCCGACTTGGAGAAATCTGTCAGACTGTAGGCAAAATCCTCAAAATATTTTCTGTTCAGACGTCCTTTGTCGACCTCAACCTTCAGCACATTGAGAGCTTCCAGAGGCTCCATGGAGTTTCTGTACATCCTGTCGTCATTGGTGATGGCTTCGTAGGAGTCGATGATAGCCAGAATCTGACCGATCTCGGAGATCTCTTTCTGCCCGTGAGGATACCCCTTGCCGTCCAGTTTCTCATGATGCTCCAGAGCTCCCGGAATGGCCAGATGGACGGACGGATCATTGGCCTGCAGAATCTCCGCGCCCAGAAGGGTATGCCTCTTCATTGTTGAAAACTCATAGTCCGAAAGTTTGTTGGGTGATGTCAGGATGGCCAGAGGAATTTCAGTCTTGCCGATATCATGAAACAGGGCCGTCAGTCCGTACTGCACGGTCTTCTGAAAGTTCATCTTCGTATAAAAGCAGTAGCCTACCGTCAAAGCCATCACATTGATGGAATGAATGGTCGTTGTATAATCGCTGTGGGATATTTTTGAAAGGTTCTTGATGACATCAGGCTGACTTGAAAATCCATCAACGATGACTTCGATCGTATCGGGTATGACTTCAAGCCCCCCCGAACGGGGTTCATGCAGGGTCTCATCAATGATATTGACAAGATCCTCTTTTACCTTGTTAAGGCCTTCATGCATACTCTGATCCAGATTGGAACTGAAACCTTTCTGGACCTGAATGAGGCATTTACTCTTGTCTTCGGGACGGATATAGAGATCTCCCGTATAGGGCTTCTCTTTGAGGCGGTGGTCGGTGATGTCCATGCCTGAAGACTTATACAGCAGGATTTCACCGGATGTCTTGTTCTTATAGTAGAGATCTATATTTTCGTAATACTTCAAATTGGATTTCCGGACGGGTATCCAATGTTCTCTTCTGATCGAAATCATAAGCCCTTAATTCGTCACCTTCCCTGAAGTTACAGTAATAATGGAGATAATTGACCGGAAAGTCCACATTAATTATTAATTTTCATCCCCTATTTTTTCAGCCCCTTCATTTTCATTGACATAAAGGAACAGTCCGGCGAAAAAACCGCTGCTCACAAACATATAGTAACCCAGGATGAATCCGGTGAGAATATTGACCCCTTCGCTTTCGAAAAGATAGAGTCCGGCGAAGTTCAGAGCAAGGGGCAGTAAACTGCAGATTCCGAAGAAAAAAAGGATCATCTTCCGGTTCCCGCGGAAGAGAATTTTACTGTACCGGGCCGCCCTTAAATTGCGGATTCCCCTGACAAGGTAGAAATTCACGGTTGAAAAATATCTGATGAGGGCCAGAGCACAGGCAGCGACGATGACCGGAAGGGCAATATAAATCTGCAGAAGCTGTGAAGCTCCCGTCTTCTCCAGGACAGTTATGATCAGAGATGCGATGATTATACCGGAAAACATCAGAGGGAGCATGCTCAGAAGCATGCTCAGAGTGGTCGTAATGTACAGGGGAAGGCTTTTAAAGGATTCAGCCACCAGG
>QKJO01000003.1 GCA_003249275.1 Spirochaetaceae bacterium | reverse complement strand
CGCAGGATCTGAGTGCACTGAAATTCACAGAAATATAGCTCAATTTTCACTGATTTCATCAATATCCTCATAACATCTACGTAAAAAATAATTTAAAATCTACATTTTTGTATGATTTATTGGAATTCGGAATAAATTTGACCGGATAATCTGCATTTGCAACATTAATTCTGTACACAAAATAAATATGACCTTAGTATAGGGATATTCAAAAATACAACATATTGGAAACATTATGAAATTGAGATCGCACTTAATCATCAATATCCTCTTTGTGATCATCCTGTTCATACTCTCCTACGGCTTCATTCTGTGGGAACTGCAGGGTGTGCAGAAGGTTCAGCAGCTCTCCGATTCGGCAACAAAACTCAGAATCACAGGAAGAGACTTTCTCATTGCCACGGACAGGATCTTTCTGGAACGGAATGAACTGCCCGTTCTCGTCAGAAACTGGAAGGAAACCGCCGACCTTTTCAAGAAAGAACTCAACGCCCTGATCTCCCTCAGTAAAGAGATCAAACTCCCGTCCCAGATCAGGTCGTCCATGACAACTCTGGCGACCAGTGCGGAAATTCAGAATAATTACAGAACAATCTTTGAGAATACGGCACAGAAGATTCTGGATGAGAAGGAGCTTTCGGCCAAAGTTCAGTTCTCGGGACTGCACGGCTACTTTCTTTCACGGAGTCCCGATGAAGATCCCCGCTGGCTGGACCTGCTCAGGGATATGGAATCCAATGTGGAACTGGTGGGCAGCGGTTACAATACGATGAACAACAGCCTCACCACCCTTTCCACAAGACTTGATTCCTACCTGATGGATCTGATCCGGAAGACATTCATCTATATTTCCTCCATGGTTCTCGTCATTACCATCTTCAGCATCGGATATATATTCATCTTCAGCCACATCCTGTCCAGGAGCTTCTCCACCCTGGAAACCTCCATGGAACAGCTCTCGGCGAGGAATCTGACCGATACAACCTCAGTCAGGGGCAGCAGTGAAGTCACGGCTCTGGGAAATCACATCAATGATGTCAGAAGTTCCTTCATCGACTTTATCAGGGAAGTGAATCAGGTAACGGACCAGACCATCTGCCTGCAGGATACTCTGGCAGCCGGAACAGCCGAAACTCTGGCGGCCCTGCACCAGATAACCAAGAATATCGAAGCACTGGAGAGAACCATCACGGTCATGCAGGGTGATACGGAAGTCACGGATGAGTCTGTACAGGTCATTTCCCAGCAGATCAGAAATCTCAATGAAAGCATCAACAGCCAGTATGCCCTGATCCAGTCCAACCTCGCCGCCAATGAACAGATATCCGCCACCATTACAAGCATAAGCCGTCTGGCGGAATCGGGAAACGATAAATCCAAGGTCATGGTCGGCAAACTCCTCGACGGAGAGGAACTGGTCGAACTGTCCCACTCCATCATCACAAAAGTAGCCAGAACAATCCGCGAAGTCATGGATGTAACGGGCATCATCAATGACATCTCAGATCAGACAAGCATCCTCTCCATGAACGCCGCCATCGAATCGGCCCATGCGGGAGAGGCGGGCAAGGGTTTTGCCGTTGTTGCCGAAGAGATTCGGAATCTTGCGGAATCCACGGCTGAGAACTCGCACCACATTGATGAAATCCTCAAAAAGGTCACCCTCCAGATCGATGAGGCCCTGAAGGCCAGTACGGAAAGCTATACGTCCGTCGGCTTTCTCAAGACGGGGCTGACCGACCTTTCAGACTCGCTGACGGAGATTACATCCAGAATGGAGGAACTCTCCGGCGCCAGCGGTGAAATGGTCAAATCATCCCAGGAACTGAATGCGGTTACCGTCAGCATCACCGACTCATCGGGTCAGATCAATAACAAAACCGAAGCAATCGGCCAGGTTGTCTCCACAATGAGAAACGGAACCATGAATGTTTCCAGAAGCATCAGCGAGATCGGCAACGGCAGCAGGGAGATCATCCGGACAATGCAGGACGTCCATAAAGTCAGCGAAGACAACAAGGACGGCATGAGCCGGCTGGATGAGATTATAAGTTCCTACATCATTTCAGACAGGGTACCCCAGGAGTGCTCCGACGAACCGGAAGATGGGCTGGAAGATCTGCAGTCAATCTGATTTTAATTGAAAAACGAGTGAAAACCCGATGACAGGAGGCCTGAATTTCAGGCCTCTTGACTTCTTCCGCTGCTTTCGTTAACCTTCATATAAAATATGGTTAACAACAAAAGACTGCAGATTCTGAACAGACTGAAAGACTCGGACAGGTGGCTCTCGGGAGAACAGATCAGCAGAGAAATCGGAATCAGCCGGGTGGCGGTCTGGAAGCAGATTCAGACACTCATTGATCAGGGCTACCCGATCCGTTCAGGCCACAGGGGTTACCGAATCGCAGATGGTCCGGATACCCTGACCGAACTGGAATTTGCAAGGGACAACGACATCCTGTTTTACAGGGAGGTCGGATCCACCATGGATGAAGCTCTCAGACAGATCTTGAGCAGGGAGAACCGTTCCGGAGATTTCCTTGTTCTGGCGGATCATCAGTCCGGTGGAATTGACAGGGAAGAGGGAGTCTGGGATTCTCCCAGCGGAGGGATCTATCTCACCTTTGTCCTCAACAGATCCCTGAAAACAGGAGATCTTCCTCTGATGAAAGCAAGGGGCATCCTGGCTCTTTTGACAACGCTCAAGACCTTCGGTGTGGATGATCTCGGATATACGGAACGGGGCGATATTTTCCTGGGAACCAAAAAGGGAGCCGGAATCCTCGATGAATACCTGGTCCGGGGAGACAGGGTGCAGTGGTATGCCCTGGGTATGGGGGTTCATATCAACGACAGACCTTCGGATGACGGAACCATGACATCGGTTTACAACCATACGGGTCATACCCTGGACAGGGCGATTGTGGTGAAAGAGCTGAAAGAGTGCTGGGAAAACACCCTCGGCCTGTCGGAAAGTGAGACTGAAAAATTGCTGGGAACCTATGCACGGTTTCCATAATTTCCGGTGTGGCCGGACATAAAAAAACAGACAGGAGTCTACAATGACAAAAAGTATGATCAGAAAAACCGTTCTGACAGCCGTTTTTACGGCCCTTATCGCCGCCAGTTCCTTTTTTACAATTCCCGTAGGTCCCGTTCCCATCGTTCTCACAACCCTGTTTGTGGTTCTCAGCGGGATGCTGGGAGGACCGTGGATCGGTTTTTACAGCGTTCTGACCTATATCCTCCTTGGAGCGGCGGGCCTGCCCGTCTTTGCCGGAGGAACGGCGGGACTTGCCAAGATCATCGGTCCGACGGGCGGATTTCTCATCGGATACCTGCCTGCGGCAGTGATCGGCGGCCTGATGTTCAATCCTTCCGATAAAAGCGGCAGAACACAGCTGATACTCTTCGCTGTGGCCGCGGCTTTCATAGCCGGCATTTCTCTCTATATCCCCGGACTGCCCTGGCTCAAACACAGCCTCTCTCTGGACTGGCCGACGACCCTGAAAGTCGGACTGATCCCCTTCATCCCCGGTTTTTTTATAAAAACCGCCGGTGCCGTT
>QKJO01000134.1 GCA_003249275.1 Spirochaetaceae bacterium | reverse complement strand
GGGACAGACAATAATCAAGGCCTGAATCCGCAGCGACAATATAGCTGTCCGCATCAAAATAATTTCTGATCTTTGCAAAATCCGGCTGATCCCCTCCGGTCACTAAAATCCCCTTCATGATCAGCTCCTAAAAAAAAGTTTAAAAATCATAATAAATCCCTAAAGGAAGATTTTCAAGTTCCGAGAATTTAAACAGCGAATAAGGATGTTCGCTATATGCAAGTTATATCATGGAGGATATACAATGATTATTAATCACAACTTGAGTGCCCTGAACACGGCCCGGTCCAATGGAATCAATGATTTAAACGCTTCCAAAAACATCGCAAAACTGTCATCCGGTATGAGAATCAACAAAGCCGGTGACGATGCATCCGGTCTTGCCGTTTCCGAGAAAATGCGCTCCCAGATCTGGGGGTTGAATCAGGCCTCGAGAAATGCCGCCGACGGAATCTCTTTTATACAGACAGCCGAAGGATTTCTGCAGGAAACCAGTGATGTTCTGCAGAGACTCAGAGAGCTTGCCGTTCAGTCGTCCAACGGAATCTACACATCGGAAGACAGAATGCAGATTCAGGTGGAAGTTTCCCAGCTGGTCGACGAAATCGACAGAATTGCATCCCATGCCCAGTTCAACGGATTGAATATGCTGACAGGCCGCTTTGCCCAGGAAACAGGGATGAATGCGGTGACCAGTTCCATGTGGCTGCACATCGGTGCCAATATGGACCAGAGAGAGCAGGTCTTTATCGGAACCATGACAGCGACAGCTCTTGGTGTGAGACAGTATTCCACCGGAAATATAATGTCCATATCCACCCCCGAGCAGGCCAATAGAAATATCGGTCTTCTCGATATGGCACTGAAAACTGTAAACAAGCAGAGAGCCGACCTCGGAGCCTATCAGAACAGACTCGAAATGGCGGTACGCGGTATTGATGTGGGTGCTGAAAACCTGCAGGCTTCCGAATCCAGAATCAGAGACCTTGATATGGCCAAAGAAACTGTCGAATTTACAAAGAACCAGATTCTCGGTCAGGCCAGTAATGCTATGCTGGCTCAGGCCAACCAGAGAACACAGCAGGTTCTCCAGCTTCTTCAGTAATCCCGAAATCACAAAAAACAACCTTTTACAGAAACCCGGCCTTTCGGCCGGGTTTTTTTTGGCTTCTATTGACATCCCCGGATCCTGCAGTTAAGTTCCATTTAATGAGAATAGAAATACCGGAAGATGTTACAAGGATCTCGGAGGTTATCAGAAAGGCAGGATTCAAAAGCTATCTTGTCGGCGGAGCCGTCCGGGACCAGCTGCTTGGTCTGCCTGCAAAGGATTATGATCTTTGCACTGATGCAAGACCCGAGGATATTATCTCCCTTTTCCGAAAGGTTATTCCCACGGGTATCAAACATGGAACCGTGACGGTTCTGATGAATAAAAAGTCCTATGAGATTACGACTTTCAGGATTGACGGAACTTATACGGACGGTCGACGGCCCGACAGAATCCACTATACAGATGATCTGACAGAAGACCTGAAGCGAAGAGACTTCACTATAAATTCCATTGCCTATGATGTTCTGGAACACAAAATACATGACCCCAACAGGGGGGAGTCAGATCTCAGAGCCGGCATTATAAGAGCCATCGGAGTTCCCGAAGACAGGTTCCGGGAAGACGGTCTGCGGTCCATCCGGGCCTGCCGTTTTGCTTCACAGCTCAATTTCAGAATCGAGGAAAACACAATCCGGGGGATTAAAGCATCCCTTTACAATATCGGCGATTTGTCGGCGGAACGGATTTATGAAGAGTTTCTGAAAATTATGAAGGCAGACAGGCCGTCCATTTCATTTCATCATTTTCAGGAAACCGGCATACTTCCTCTCATTCTTCCGGAACTCAGTCTTTGTGCCGGCGTCAGTCAGAAGGGATTTCATGAGTATGATGTCTTTGAACACCTTCTCAGAAGCTGCGATGCCGCTCCGGCGGATAATCCTGAGGTCAGATTTGCCGCCCTCTTCCACGATCTGGGCAAGCCTGCAGTCAAGAGGACCGGAGAGGACGGAATTCCGACATTCTACAATCATGACTCGGAGTCAGTTAAAATCGCTGAATCCATTATGATCCGGTATCGGTTTCCGAAAAACAGGATGAACCGGATTCTGCACCTGATCGGCAATCATATGTTTCATTACACTCCCGACTGGACTGACGCTGCTGTACGCCGTTTCATACGAAAAATCGAGCTGGACTGTCTGGAAGATCAGTATCTGCTCAGAAAAGCGGATATCGAGGGGATGAGCAGTGATGATGAACATAATAAATTCGGTAATCTGAATGCTTTAAAGCTGCGCGTCGGAAAAATTCTCGAGGAAGAAAACGCCTTTACTATCAAGGATCTGACTGTGAACGGTAAGGATATTATGGATCTCGGTGTTCCCGGCGGTCCCAAAGTGGGGATTATTCTTGAATCACTGCTGGAAACCGTCCTCGATGATCCCGCCCAGAACAACAGGGATCAGCTTCTGATGATTGCCGAAAGGTTATACAGGAAAATAAGCTGATGGATCATTGACCGGGATTGAGAAGCATGAAAGCCTGTTCGGCCGCCTTCTGTTCGGCTTCTTTCTTGTTCTTTCCCTCTCCGGGACCATAGGTTGAATCGAGAATTACAACTTCCACCCAGAACGTTTTATTGTGATCAGGTCCCGAGTTTTTGATCATTCTGTATTTAGGATAGGTTTTATAATTTTTCTGACAGAATTCCTGAAGAAGGGTTTTGAAGTCCCGCTTATGTTTGTTGTCCAGAACCTTATCGATTTGAGGGACAAGAAGGGACAGGATAAACCGTGAAGCCTCCTTGTAGCCGTTATCCAGGTAATAGGCTCCGAAAACAGCTTCCATCGTATCGGCCAGGATCGCCTTTTTCAGACGGCCTCCGGAGTTCTCTTCACCCTTTCCCATCAGCAGATACTGATCAATTTCAAGATCAAGAGCCAGTTCAGACAGACTCTCCTCACTGACGACGAATGATTTGATACGGGCCAGATCACCCTCAACTTTATCAGGAAACGAGAGAAACAGGTAGTCGGAGACGACCAGACCAAGAATGGAATCACCGAGGAATTCAAGTCTTTCGTTGTTATCATTCTGGTCCTGATGCTCATTGGCATAGGAACGGTGACAAAAAGCAAGGTTCAGAAGACCGAAGTCCCTGAACCTTATTCCGGCTTTTCTTTCAAAGCCCTGAAGTTCTTTTTTTCTTGGAAGGTTACAGGGCATTGTAGCAATGCCCTGCGAAGTCAGAAAAAGTTTCACTAAAGGATCGATTATTTACCGAGTTCTGCTTTAATGAAGTCGAGAGCATCAGAAACTTTTTCAAACTCTGTTGCTTTCTCATCGGGTACAGAAACACCCATTTCTGAATCAATGGCATAAAGAAGTTCGTAGGTATCCAGACTGTCTGCACCCAGATCTTCTCTGAAACGTGCATCGGGAGTAATTTTGTCCTCTTCCACTTCCAGTTTTTCAGCAATAAGATTTTTCAGTTTTTCGAATAATTCATCCATTGTAAGACTCCTTGGAT
>QKJO01000179.1 GCA_003249275.1 Spirochaetaceae bacterium | reverse complement strand
GATGAAAGTCAGTTGCTTGAAATCAGGGGTCTGAGCAAGAGCTTTCCCGGTGTGAAGGCTCTTGCTTCTGTAAATTTTACACTCAGGCGCGGAGAGATCCACGCTCTGATGGGTGAAAATGGAGCAGGAAAGTCAACCCTGATAAAAGTGCTGACCGGATTTTACAAGAAAGATTCGGGGACGATACTCTACGAAGGCCGGGATTTTGAATCCGCATCCCCCATGGATGCCTCGCGCAACGGGATCAGTACGGTCTATCAGGAAGTCAATCTTGTACCCAATCTCTCTATTGCGGAAAATATCTTCATCGGCAGACAGCCCATGAAATTCGGGAGCGTCAACTGGAAGGAGATGAACCTGAGAGCCAGGGAAGCTCTGAAGAGACTGGACGTCAACATCGATGTGACCAGGCAGCTCTCGTCCTGTTCCACGGCCATTCAGCAGATGATTGCCATTGCCAGAGCCCTGGACATCAAGGCGCAAATTCTCATTCTGGACGAACCAACATCGAGTCTTGACCAGGCGGAGTGCGATCAGCTTTTTACGGTCATGAACAAGTTGAAGGCCGAAGGAATCGGCATCATTTTTATCACCCACTTTCTGGATCAGGTGTACGAAACTTCGGACAGGATCACGGTTCTCCGAAACGGAAGTTTCGTGGGAGAATTCGTGACAAAGGATTTCCCCAGGCTGAAGCTGATTTCCAGCATGCTGGGAAGAGAAGTCAATGATCTGGGTGAACTCCAGTCGGAAGGCGCGGGAGTCTCCCAGGAGGGAGAACCCTTCATGACTCTGGAGAATACGGGGAAAAAAGGCGTCATCGAACCCTTCGATCTTGCCCTCCGGGAGGGAGAAGTCCTGGGACTTGCCGGTCTTCTGGGTTCGGGCCGTACCGAGATGGCCAAACTTCTGTTCGGCATAGACAGGCCCACACAGGGAACCATCAGACTGGACAATAAAGAGAAGGTCTTCAAGAATCCCCGGGCCGCCATTGCGGCATCCTTCGCCTTCTGTCCCGAAGACAGAAAGACAGAGGGAATCATTCCAGACCTGACAGTGAGGGAGAATATTATTCTGGCCCTGCAGGCACGGAAGGGAGTCTTCAAGGGTCTGACGAAAGCGGAGCAGAACGAAATATCCGATAAATTCATCAGCCTTCTGAGAATCAAGACCCACAACAAGGAACAGCGGGCTGAAACTCTGAGCGGCGGAAACCAGCAGAAACTGATTCTGGCCAGATGGCTGGCTATGGACCCCAGATTTCTGATTCTGGATGAGCCGACACGGGGAATCGATGTCGGTGCCAAGGCCGAAATTGAAAAAATAATTGAGAAGATGAGAACTGAGAACCGATCGGTCCTCTTTATTTCCTCCGAACTTGAAGAGGTTACCAGATGCTGCAACCGGGTCGTTGTCCTGAAAGACAGGAAGAAAATTGGAGAACTTACATCCGGCGGCATCAGCGAAGACCAGATCATGAATACACTGGCGCAAGGGGGATCGGATGAATAAGGGCATTCAGGCAAAAAAAGGGAAACTGCTGCCGAATATTGAACAAAACCTGCTCTATCCCTTTCTGGCTCTTGTAGCCATTCTGCTGTTCAACCTACTGTTTACAGACGGATTTTTCAGGATAGAGATCAAGAACGGACACCTTTTCGGTTCTCTGATAGACATCCTGAACCGCGGGGCTCCGGTCATGCTCATCACAATCGGGATGACCATCGTCTATGCAACCGGCGGGGTGGACCTGTCCGTTGGTGCCATCATGGCCATATCGGGAGCTCTTGCCGCACAGTTGATCAGACCGGGGTATGTTCAGGGAATTCTGGAGTACGGGGATCAGACTTCACTGATCATCGTTTTACTTGTACCTCTGGGGCTTTCTGTCCTCTTCGGGTTCTGGAACGGGTTTCTGGTCTCCTTTATCGGAGTTCAGCCCATCATCGCCACACTTATTCTGATGACGGCGGGACGGGGAATTGCCCAGCTGATCACTCACGGGCAGATCATTGTCTATGAGCACAAACCCTTTCAGTTTGTGGGAAGCGGATTCCTTCTCGGTATTCCCTTTCCCATCATTCTTGTGATTCTTCTCTGTCTTTTCACCTGGCTTTTGATGAGAAAGACCTCCCTGGGACTCTTTGTCGAGGCCTGCGGAGCCAACTCACTGGCCAGCCACTATATGGGTATCAGAGTCAAGCTTATAAAATCCATGACCTACGCCTTTTCCGGTTTCTGTGCAGGTCTTGCGGGACTGGTCGTCTGTGCCGATATCAAAGCGGCGGATGCCAACAATGCGGGACTCTTTCTGGAACTGGATGCCATTGCTTCGGTCATCATCGGAGGGACAATCAACGGCGGACGGTTCTCACTGGCCGGATCAATCATCGGTGCACTGATCATACAGTCCCTTACAACGACCATCATCACCCGGGGAATCCCGCCGCAGGTCGTTCTCGTGTTCAAAGCGTTCATCATCATCCTTGTCGCCCTGATCCAGTCGGACATCCTGAAGACCAGGATCGGCAAGATCTTCAGCAAGAGAGGTGAAGCATGAAAATCTCGATCAATCAGAAGAATATACCTCTTTTAACCACCTTCCTCGTCTTCTTCCTCATCTATGCGGCGGGTGCGATCGTCTACAGGGGATTTCTGTCTCCCAGGGTGTTCGTCAACCTCTTCATCGATAACGCCTTTGTGGGAATCATCGCTGTCGGAATGACCTTTGTCATCATATCCGGGGGGATCGACCTTTCCGTCGGTTCTCTGGTCGCCTTTACGGGTGTTCTGAGCGCCAATCTGCTTTCACGGTACCATATGAATCCCCAGGCGGTGATCCTCATCTGCCTGTTGAGCGGAGCCTTCCTGGGATTCACAATGGGATCGCTGATCCATTTTCTGGAACTGCCCCCCTTTCTGGTGACCCTTGTGGGAATGTTCCTTGCCCGGGGTCTCTCTTTTCTGATCAGTCTGGATTCGGTTCCGATCAAGGATGAGTTTTTCCTCAATCTTTCCCGGCTGTCCATTAACTTCGGAAAGGGGGTGAGGCTGCCGTCATTTGCCATCATCTTCATACTGGTCGTGATCATAGGCATCTATCTGCTTCACTTCACCAGGTTCGGACGGAATGTCTATGCCATCGGGGGAAATGAGAAGTCGGCCGTACTGATGGGTCTGCCCGTCGGGACGACAAAGGTGCTTATCTATACCCTGAACAGTACGATCTGCGCTCTAGGCGGTCTTGTCTATTCTCTCTATACCCTGGCGGGCTATCCGCTGGCCGGTACGGGACTGGAGCTGGACGTCATTGCGGCGGTGGTCATCGGCGGCACCCTTCTGACGGGCGGGGTCGGATTTGTAGAAGGGACGCTGGTCGGTGTCCTGATCCTCGGACTGATTCAGACGATCATTACCTTTCAGGGCAACCTCAGTACCTGGTGGACCAAAATTTTCATCGGCGTGCTGATCTCCCTGTTTATTCTGCTTCAGAGATATCTGTCCACTAGAAATCTGGACTCCAGATCCTGAGACCAGGTCCTCCGGAACCGGGGGCTGGGGAGAAGTGCGGTCGTACTGACGGCTGTCTCTTTCCTGACCCCCCTGTTCTTCCCGGTAAATGAGTTCATCCAAAAAAACGTTGTCATCCTCGGAAATGCACTTTAGAATTCAGGATATGAGAGCCCCGGCCCGGGACTTTCCGATTTGACGCCGGATCTTTCCGGCTTCAATACAGGAACCGTCAATGCTGCCCGTCAGCCTTGATAATCAGGAGGAATCATGCAAGTCAAATACAGGATGACCAAAAACCCCGTCACCGCCTCTCCCGACACTCCCGTTACTGAAGCCCGCAACAAAATGAAAAAGGAAAAAGTTCACAGGCTTCCCGTCATCGACAAGAATGACCACCTGATCGGAATAGTCACCGAGAAGGATATACTGTACGCCTCTCCCTCTCCGGCCACATCTCTGGATGTCTACGAAATCGCCAACCTCATGTCCCGTCTTGAGGTCAAGTCGGTGATGACCAAAAATGTCATCACCATAGAACCGGATACGCCTCTTGAGGATGCCGCCAGAATCATGGCGGACAACAATATCGGGGGCCTCCCCATCGTTGAAAACGGGATACTCACAGGCATCATTACCGAGTCGGACCTGTTCAGAGTCTTCGTCGAGCTCTTCGGCGCCAGGGAGAATGGAATCAGGCTGACCATCCTTATGCCCGAAAAGAGGGGAGAGCTGGCCGATCTGTCCAAGGCCATCGCCGATGCAGGAGGTGATATCGTCTCCTTCGGCAATATGCTCGGTGAAAACGCCACAAACCGATATGCCGTCATCAAGGTCAGAAGCATCAAAGAGCAGGACCTTATACAGGCCATCCAGCCCTTCACCGAAAGGGTTGTGGACGTCAGAGAAGTATAGACATTCCCGCTTCGGTCCGGTCCCCGACGTTTTCCTGTTCCACCACGGTGACCGTTCCGTTGTCGATGTGCCATCTGCGGTTGACGACGGAACGGCAGAAATTCTCTTCATGACTCACGAAAACCAGAGCTCCGGGGTATCCTGCCAGAGCCTCTTCAAGCACCTGTATGGAGAAGATGTCCAGATGATTGGAGGGTTCATCCATCAGAATCAGTTCGGAGTAGTTCAGAAAGGTCATGGCCAGATTCAGTTTTTTTGTTTCACCGGGGCTGGCTTTCATTTCACGGACAAGCTGGGAGGGGTTTGAGGCCATGCGGGAAAAATAAGCCAGAACATCCGCTCTCTCCCTGTCGTTCAGCACTTCGAATTTTGACCATAGACTCTCTCTGCCCTCCTTATCCATCTCCTGGGGTATCCACTCCCAGGGAAGGGGCGCCGCCAGATGAAGGCTCATGTATTTGAGGAGGCTGGACTTGCCGCTTCCGTTTCTGCCGGTAATGACGATCCGGTCTTCAGATCCGACGGTCAGTTCAGGAAGAACAAGGGAGAACCCGGGGAAGAGTTCGTGCTCTCCCGCCGGCAGGGATATCAGACGGTCCCGGCGGCTTTTTCCACCTTCCACCGTCAGTCCAAGTTTGATGTATCTGTCCCTGCCTGTATTCTCCAGAATCTCTGCCGTAGACCGGATGAGGTTCTTCTGCAGGGCGACCTTCCTGGAGGCGCTTTTATCCGCTCCGGTGAGTCTTGCCAGGTCAATGGCGCCCTTTCCGTCTCTGTCCCCGGGAGCCAGTCTCTTTTTGGAGAGCGATTTCTCCGCTTTGTCAGCTCTGCTGCTGTAGGTTTGCAGGGTCTGTTTCTGCCGGCTGATCTGTCTTTTCAGGTTCTGCCTCTGTCTGCCGGCAGACTCCTCTTCCCGTCTGTAGAGATCAAGCGCCTCGGACAGGGTGCTTTGATACCAGTGCCACCGGCCCTGGTAGATCAGCAGGGTGGACCGGCAGAGGCTGTTCATTATATCCCTGCTGTGGCCGATGATGATCCCGATTCCCCCGTAGGTTTTAAGAGTCTCGATGGCCAGTTTTTTGCCTGCACTGTCCAGATGGTTCTCCGGTTCGTCCAGGATCAGTACATCCGGATGTTCCGACAGGGCCAGAGCGATCTGAAGTCTCCGCTTTTCTCCGAAGCTGATCTCATCAAGGCTGTAGATCCACTCCTCCTGAAGTTCCAGCAGGGAAGCCAGAAGGCGGTTTTCATTCCCGCCGGAATAGAAGAAATCGAAGAGGTCCTCCTGTCGGGGGACAGGAAGCTGGGGCAGATAGCGTACAGTCGGGGGACCCTTTATCTCGCCGGTGAAGCGGCCCTCTTTCTCCGGGGATGAGATTCCGCTCAGACTGTTCCGGATAAAGTCGGCCAGACTTGATTTTCCACAGCCGTTGGGACCTGATATGCCTGTCCATCCCGAAGGAATGGTTATGCTGAGATCTGAGAAAAGGGGTTGTGTATAGGAGATGGAAACATTGTTCAGGATGATCTGATTCACGGGGAACCTCCAGATGTTTGATCCGGAGCTGATATGATCGTTGAGACAGAGAACGCTCGCTGCAGGCTGAATGCCTATATTATCTCTGCTCTAGATCAGTCTCATTTTCCACCTCTGTTTCAGAATGTCTTCATTAAAAAACAGATTCTTTCTTTGTTCAAGCCCCGTCCTGCGAACATAAACGAAAGGAATCAAACCGGTCCGGTCATTGCCGAATGGATGGAAATCAGCCTTTTCAAGTGATTCAATGTCTGAAAACCGTGAAAATCGGGAATAGAGGTGGAAAAAAATAGTTTGACAGATCAGAAAATCAGGATTATCCTGCAAAAACAATCAAACACAAGTGAACATAAACGAACATTGAAGTTGCCCGGGTGAATGATTGAAAAGCAAGCGTTAACGATAACGCAAAATCAAAGGAGCGGTATAATGTTTAGAAAAGCACTTACCCTGTTGTTAATGGTTCTTTTTGCTTCAACTCTCGTTGTTGCCGAAGGTCAGAAAGACTCTTCTGACAAAAAAGGTTTTATCGGTGTGGCCATGCCGACCCAGTCCTCCCAGAGATGGATTCAGGACGGCGGAAACATGAAAGAACAGCTCGAAGCCCTCGGCTACAGAGTAGACCTTCAGTATGCTGAAGACATTGTTGAGAATCAGGTTTCCCAGCTGGAAAACATGATTACAAAAGGTGTGGATGTCATGGTTATCGCGTCTATCGACGGTGAAGCCATTACCAACGTTCTCCAGAAGGCCGCCGATGCCGGTATCCCCGTCATCGCCTACGACCGTCTGATCAGAAACTCACCCAACGTGTCCTACTACGCCACTTTCGACAACTTCAAGGTCGGTGTTCAGCAGGGTTCCTACATCGTCAAGGCTCTCAAGCTTGATGCCGGTGCTAAAGGACCTTTCAATATTGAGCTCTTCGGCGGATCACCCGACGACAACAATGCCTACTTTTTCTACAACGGTGCCATGAGCGTCCTCAAACCCTACATCGACAAAGGTGTTCTGGTTGTTCGCTCCGGTCAGATGGGTATGGATAAGGTCGCCACTCTGAGATGGGACGGTGCTACCGCTCAGGCCAGAATGGACAACCTGCTGACAGCGTTCTATGCAGACGGTCAGAAAGTTGATGCGATCCTCTCTCCCTACGACGGAATCTCCATCGGAGTTCTCTCTTCCGTTAAAAACATCGGTTACGGAACAAAGGGTCAGCCCCTTCCCATCATCACCGGTCAGGATGCCGAGCTTCCCTCAATGAAATCCATCATTGCCGGTGAGCAGACTCATACAGTTTTCAAAGACACCAGAGAACTGGCCCGTGTTGCCGTAGGTATGGTTGAAGCCATCCTCAAAGGCGGAACTCCCGAAATCAACGACACCAAAACATACGACAACGGTGTCAAGGTTGTTCCCTCCTACCTGCTTGAGCCCGTATCTGTAGACATCACCAACTACAAAGATGTTCTTATCGGTTCCGGATATTACACAGCCGACCAGCTGAAGTAATTCTTCTTATCTGATGTACGGCGGCTGATTCGGTCGGCTGTCGTGCTCTTGTACAAAATGTCATTGAATCAAGGACGGCAGGGAGCCTTCTCTGCCGTCTCTTTTAATCGGTAAGGAGCCGGAAATGTCAGATACAATTCTGGAGATGAGGGAGATTACAAAGCTGTTTCCGGGTGTGAAAGCCCTGGACAATGTCAACCTCAAAGTCAAGGAAAGACAGATTCATGCTCTGGTAGGTGAAAACGGTGCGGGTAAATCCACTCTGATGAATGTACTGAGCGGAGTTTATCCTGCAGGAACATATACCGGCGATATCATCTACAAGGGTGAAGTCTGTGAATTCAAGGAAATCAAGGAAAGCGAGAAGAAAGGAATTGTCATCATTCACCAGGAGCTTGCTCTGGTTCCCTATCTTTCCATCGCGGAGAATGTTTTTCTGGGTAACGAACAGCAGTCGGCACGGGGCGTGATCGACTGGGATCTGACCAGAACTAAAACTACAGAGCTTCTGAAAAAGGTCCGTTTGAGTGACCATCCCGATACCAAGATCAAGGATATCGGCGTGGGTAAACAGCAGCTGGTAGAAATCGTCAAGGCTCTGGCAAAGGATGTAAAACTCCTGATCCTGGATGAGCCCACAGCTGCCTTGAATGAAGAAGATTCCAACAATCTTCTGAACCTGCTGCTTGAACTGAAAGACCATGGAATAACATCCATTATCATATCTCATAAACTGAATGAAGTGACCCGGGTGGCTGATGAGATCACTGTGATCCGGGACGGTTCGACCATAGAGACCCTCAATAAGAATACGGATGAGATCACTGAAGACCGCATCATCAAAGGGATGGTCGGACGGGAACTGACGGACCGCTTTCCCAAACGGGAACCCCGTCTGGGCGATGTCATGTTCGAAGTTGCAAACTGGAACGTCTACGATCCCATGGATGAGGAAAGAAAAATCCTCAACAATATCTCCGTCAATGTCCGCAAGGGCGAAGTCGTCGGAATTGCGGGACTTATGGGTGCAGGCCGGACCGAACTTGCAATGAGTGTTTTCGGCAGGAGCTACGGCCGGAATATTTCGGGACAGACCTTCAAAAACGGTAAAGAAATCCATATGAAGTCGGTCAGCGACGCCATCAAAAACGGTCTGGCCTATGTGACTGAAGACCGGAAATCCGCCGGTCTTATCCTGATGGACGATATCAAACGGAACATTTCCCTCACCGGGCTGGATAAGATCAGCCGAAGAATGATCGTCGACGACAACAAGGAAATCCGGGTCGGTGAAGAGTACAGAAAAAAACTCAACATCAAATCCTCCAGCATCCTTCAGAAGACGGGAAACCTCTCAGGTGGAAACCAGCAGAAGGTTGTTCTCAGCAAATGGATCTTCTCGGAGCCTGATATCCTGATCCTGGACGAACCTACGAGAGGAATCGACGTAGGGGCCAAGTATGAGATCTACACCATCATCAACCAGCTGGTTTCGGAAGGCAAATCCATTATAATGATTTCATCGGAGCTGCCGGAAATCCTGGGCATGTGCGACAGGGTCTATGTCATGAATGAGGGTCATATCGTGGGAGAGCTGGATAAAAACGAAGCCTCTCAGGAAAGTATTATGAAATGTATTATGCAGAATAAAAGGGAGAGCATGTAATGGAAAATATCCTCCATACCTTCAAAACTCATATGCGTCAGTACGCTATGATCATTGCACTGGTGGCCATCATGGTCCTGTTCCAGTTTCTCACAGGCGGAATCCTGCTTAAACCGCTGAATGTCACCAACCTGGTACTCCAGAACAGCTATATTCTGGTTCTTGCAATCGGTATGCTCCTGTGTATTCTGACAGGGGGCAATATCGACCTGTCCGTCGGTTCGGTCGCCGCCTTCGTGGGTGCCGTGTCGGCAACCTTCATCATCTCCTTCCATATGGCCGTTGTTCCGGCTATTGCACTGTCCCTTATCATCGGAGCCCTTGCGGGAGCCTGGCAGGGATACTGGATCGCCTATGTCAGAATCCCTGCGTTTATCGTTACCCTGTCGGGTATGCTCGTATTCCGCGGTTTCACAATGGTTATCCTGAAGGGACGGACTCTGGCGCCCTTTCCCCTTTCCTATCAGAAGATCGCCTCCGGATTCATTCCTGATTTTCTGGGAGGCCACGAAGGGCTCCATCTGACAACCGTGGTGATCGGAATCATCTGCGCTCTCATCTATCTCTACACGGAGATCAAAGACAGAAAGAGCAAGCAGAAGTATGAGTTTGCCGTATCCTCTGTTCCCGCTTTTGCTGCCAGGGTGGGTGTGATGATGGTTGTCATCAATGTATTTACCTACTGGCTGGCACGGTACAAGGGAATTCCCAATGTTCTGGTTCTTCTGACCGTCCTTGTTCTGGCTTACTCCTTTATGACCAACAAGACAATTGCAGGCCGCCACATTTACGCCTTCGGAGGCAACGAAAAGGCTGCCAAACTGTCGGGAGTCAAAACGAATAGAGTTCTCTTCGGTGTGTACGTCAATATGAGTGTTCTGGCCGCTCTGGCGGGAATCATCTTCGCCGGACGTCTGAATGCAGCCACTCCCAAGGCCGGTAACCTGTTTGAACTGGACGCCATCGCGGCCTGTTATATCGGCGGAGCTTCCGCCACCGGCGGTGTGGGAACCGTTATCGGGGCCATCATCGGAGGACTCATCATGGGAGTCCTCAACAACGGTATGTCCATCATGGGAATCAGTATCGACTGGCAGCAGGCGATCAAGGGCCTCGTCCTCCTCTTTGCGGTGGCCTTCGACGTCTATTCCAAGTCGAAATCCAAATAGTGGGATTCCGGCTCTTTTCATAACCGGCAGTCACCGACTGTCCTCCTTTGCCCCTGTTCTGCAATCCGCTGCAGGGCAGGGGTTTTTCTTTTCATATTTCCGATAATCAGATAGTATAGGAAAGGCTATGTTTGCTCTGGAACGGATAAGAATCATCAGAAAATACCTCATGGAAAACAGGAAGGCCGAAGTCGCCGTTCTCAGCGAGATTCTGGACGTCACGGAAGTCACGATCCGGAGAGATCTGGAAAAGCTGGAGTCTGAAGGATTTCTTAAAAGAATCCATGGCGGCGCCATGCTGATCGAACAGGAGGAACTCCCCTTTCTGAATGAACCCGACCCTCAGGGGGAGGTTCGTACCGAAATCGGCCAGATTGCCAGCCGGCTTGTGGAAGACAACGATGTGATCATGATCACCCAGGGTCCCACGTCCCTGCAGCTGGCCAGAAATCTGGGAGAGCGTAAAAATCTGACGGTCCTGACCAACGACCTCCTCATCGCCCTGGAACTCTCCGCCTTCACATCCATCAAGGTCATCCTTCTGGGCGGAGATCTGGAACATCAGTCCCGGGGAGTCTACGGCAACTATACAATCAACAGCATCCGGAACTTCTTCGTCAACAAAACCTTTTTTGAGGTGGAGGGGGTGAATAAAAACTCCGGATTTACAGTATCAAGCATCGAGAAGGCAAACCTGATTCAGGAAGCCCTGAACATCGCTTCCGAAACCATCTGCCTGTGTTCCTCCGACTGTTTCGGAAAGACCGCCTTCTACCCTGTAGGAGACCTCACCCTGGCCGGCAAGATCGTCACCAATTCCGCCATCCCCGATTCCTTCAAAAACCTGATCTTCGATCAGGATATCCAGCTCTTTACTTCTCTGCAGATGTATGAAGGTCATGTCTGATCCGGTCATCCTCAAACTGACCGAAATCCGGAAGCATCTGCCCGATGACTTCCTTCTGAACGGGATTGATCTGGAACTGCGGGGCGGAGAGGTCCATGTGGTCATGGGAGAGAACGGTTCGGGGAAGAGCTGTCTGATGCAGATCATCTGCGGTCAGCTGCAGCCGGACAGCGGCAGTATGAAGGTGCTGGGAGAGGAAGTCGTGCTCAACGGTCTGCCGGATGCCCGGAAACACTCAATCATCTATGTCAGACAGAATGCCAATATCCTGCAGAATCTTTCAATCCCCGAGAATATCTTCTACCATAAAATGCCCTTCAGAAACTCTTTCCTGAAAATCATCGATCACAATCTTCTGAACAAGATGTGCGCCGATCTCATCCGGGAGCTGGAACTCCCCTTCAGGCCCAATGACAAGGTATGGCAGCTGGGGCTGGCCCAGAGACAGATCCTCGGTTTCTGCCGGGCCTATGTCTCGGATGCACGGATCGTGATCCTGGATGAACCCTCCGCCTCCCTGACCGAGCATGATCAGATCATCCTCCATACGATTATGAAAAAGCTGAAGGAGAGAGGAACCGGCATCCTCTACATCTCCCATAATCTGAATGAAATCCGGCAGTTCGGTGACCGGGTCTCCATCCTGAACAAAGGAACCCTGGCCGGCACACTGGATCTGGCTTCCCACAGCGACGATGACATCATAAGGCTCATGTCCGGTTCTGTCCTGAAAAACAGATATCCCCGGCTGAAGGTGAAAAGGGGCAAAGAACTTCTGAATGTGAAGCATCTGGCGGCAGAACCCATCCTCAAGGACATCAACTTCTCCCTCCACCGGGGGGAGATCATCGGAATTACCGGTCTGGCCGGATCGGGAAGAAGCTATCTGGCCCACAGCCTTTTCGGTGTTCACAGGATTGATCAGGGAGCCATCGCCGTCAACGGCCGGGGCGTCAGCATCGGCAATCCCTTTGAAGCGGTTCAGAACGGAATCGCCCTTATTCCGGAGGACAGGATCAGTGATTCCCTGGTGAGCTGTCTGGATGTTTCCGACAATGTGACCCTGAGTTCTCTGAAGAGATTCTCCCGCTTTGTCTCCCTGAATACCAACTTCCTGAATCAGGTGGTCCTGGATTACATCCACAAGTTCAATGTCGATTCTTTCAGTTTCAGACGCAGCATGGGCGAGTACAGTCTGGGAAATCAGCAGAAGGTGGTTTTTGCCAAATGGATCATGAAGCGGTCGAGGGTCTTTATTCTGGATGAGCCGACCCGGTCTCTGGATATTCCCTCCCGGGTCGACCTCTACAACTCCATGAACGATCTCATCTGCAAGGGGGCGGGCATCCTGTTCATCTCTTCGGATATCGAGGAAATCCTGGGTATGTGCGACCGGGTCCTTGTCCTCTCGGAAGGCCGGTTTGTCTGCGATCTGGACGGGAGAACGGCAACAAAGGAACAGGTCCTGGGTTATGCCACGGGAGAACTGGAACCGGCAATCTGAACCCGGACCTGATCCTTGTTATGCGAGCTTCTCCCACGTCCTGCCGGCGGGGAAGGGGAGCATGGTCAGCGGTCTGGCCGCCATCTTGAGCAGAACCACTTCACTGTCGTCACCGGCAATCCTGTTGGAACGGATGAACCCGCAGGCCTGGCAGCGATGGATGACAGCCCACTCCTGCGAGGGTTTGACCCAGACGGCAATGGGTTCCATCAGTCCCCGGCAGCCCGACCGCCTGTCTCCCGACCGAAGGTCGACATGAAGACTCCACAGGCATGAGGGACAGTGGTTTCTGTGGTTTCCTCCCGATTCAAGGGGGATGACGGTCATGCCGCAGTGACGGCAGACAAAAGCTTCATAAGAGTTATTGATTGAGACTGAGTCTCTCTGGTTGTATCTGGACATTCCAACTCCTGTTTCATATTGAAGAGTCGGGTCGGGATGTTCCGTCCGGATAGAAATAATTTAAGGATTTTTCTTGACTGGATCCGAAAGAGGGCAGTTATCTGCCTTTACCTCTGCGGATCTCCGGGCAGGAACATCCTGTTGAAAAAAAATCTGACATTAACGCCTCCTGGTTCCTGATCTGATCTGACTGGTTTTCATAAAAAAGGGGACCCTTCCTCCCCCGCGGGCGGAAGAATCCCCTCACCATTCTCATGGATTTGTCCGATTCAG
>QKJO01000206.1 GCA_003249275.1 Spirochaetaceae bacterium | reverse complement strand
ACTGAACAGCTCGAAAAGCTCGAAAAGAGACTCGGCTGATCATTCTGATCGGATAAAAAAACCGCCTCAATCGAGGCGGTTTTTCTTTTTATAATCTCTTGAATCAGGCGGAAGCTTTTTCGGATGAGGATTCTCCCTCCAGCAGATAGAGGTCATGCTTTCCCTTGCTTCGAAATGTATTTCTCTCATCTCCGTCCAGGTTGAAGTAGCTGACCGCCGACTTGAGGAGTTCCGCCTGGGCGGAAAGCTCTTCCGATGTGGAGGCGATCTCCTCGGAAAGGGTGGCGCTCTGCTGGGTGACCGAATCCAGGTTCGTTACCGCGGTGTTGATCTGCTGCATGCCCCTGTTCTGTTCCAGGCTGGATGAGGATATCTCCTGCACCAGTTCGGTTGTTCTGGCAATTTCGGGGAGGAGGGTATTCATCTGCTCTCCCGCATTTCTGGCAATGGTGACGGAGGAGGCCGCATTGGTGCTGATCAGTTCGGCGGAGGTCCTGCTCAGTTCGGCCAGCTTTCTGACCTCGGCGGCAACCACGGCGAATCCTCTGCCCGCCTCGCCCGCTCTGGCTGCTTCAATGGCCGCGTTCAGGGCCAGCATATTTGTCTGTCTGGCGATATCACTGATCACGGAGATCTTCTCGGAGATATCATCCATGGCCCGGACCGTGTTTGAAACGGCGTCCCGCCCCGTTCTGGCATTGTTCGAGACAGTGACGCTGATCGTGCTGGTTGCCTGGGCATTTTCCGAGTTCTGCTCGATGGTGCTTGTGATCTCTTCGATGGAGGCGGATATCTCTTCCACCGAGGAGGCCTGTTCGGAGGCTCCGCTTGCAAGGATCTGGGAGTTGTTGGCCAGTTGTCTGCTCCCCGAAGAGACCTGTTCCGCCGCACTGATCACAACCGACAGAGACTCCCGCAGTCTGGTTATCATCAGGCGCAAAGACTGTCCCATCTGCCCCACCTCATCTTTACCGTTGTAGTCGAACCGGGTATTCAGCTGTCCGCCGGCTACTCTGTCCAGAGCGGTCTGAGCCAGTGAGAGGGGTCTGACGATGGATCTTGTGATCACATAGGTCAGGAAAACACTGATGACAGCGGACGCCAGAAGCAGAAGGATAATGGACGTATAGGCTCGTTGCGTTGCTTCCGCAATGGCTCCGGTCACACCGTCCCTCACATCCCGGGCAGACTGCATCAGGATTTCGGCATTTTTTGTCTGTTCCGCCTGTATGGTGCGGAGTGTCCTGTTCCGGTCTCTGTAGATCAGAACCTCTTTTTCATATGTATCCAGAGCACTCAGGGATCTGTTGATCGCTTCCACGGTTCTGGGAGACTGCATCAGGGAAAGCCCCTTTTTCAGAAGATCCCTTGTAACGGCAATTTCATCCATCCACAGCCCGGCAATTCTGTCCTGTTCGTCCGGATTTACCGCATTCTTGTACTTCTGTGCCGAGATTCTGAATCGGTTGGTGGCGTTTCTGGCTTCCTGCACCAGCCAGACCCGTTCTACCGCAGCCTTGTCGATGAAGGCGGTGCCGCCGATACGGACTTCCGTTCCGAGACTGAAATCCTTGGCGCTGTCGATCACATCAATGAGGTCGGTCAGCATGGTAAGAGCGGATTCCTCTCTGATGCTGTTGGAGGTTAATTTTTCCTGGTTGACCCTGTAATAGTCCTCACTGTTCTTTTTGTAAGCGAGAACGGCTGCAGTCATCTCTTCCGTATTCCGTCTGTTGGCTTCGTTTTTCATGAGGCTCTGGGCTTCTGCCGCCTGGTCCAGTACATTCTGCAGCTCCGTTTCCATCCCATTGAAGTATTGTTCGTCGCCGGTCTGGACATATTTCAACTGGTTGGCCTGAGCATCCCCGGCATCCACAAGGCTTCTGTTGGCCAGAATGCCTATTCTGTTCTGGTAGTTGATCCGGCTGATGCCCCGATATCCGCTGAGGCCGACAACCGCCGTCAGGACAATGATTCCCGTAAAAGAAAAGATGAGCCTGTATCGTATTTTCATATTTATTCCTTATATGTTTTAAAATCAGTAATAATTATCAATCACAGTTAAATATTACAAAAACAGGAATAAATAATCAATAATTAGGATTGCCTAATTTATGGGGTTTGTATGAACATTATCCAGGACGTCTCCGCCGGGACCGGATGTCCGGTTCAATGATGATGGTGACCGTCGCCGTGGGCATGGCCGTGGTCTAGCTCTACTTTCGTAGCCTTGCGGACATCCGAAACGGCCACTTCAAAGTCCAGGGTCATTCCGGCCAGCGGATGATTGCCGTTGATGGTGATTTCATCACCCTCAATCTTCTCAATCCGGACCTCCATGATATGCCCTTTTTCGCCGCTGGCCTGGAATTCCATACCCACTTCCAGTGTCTCCACGCCCTCAAAGGCGCTTCTGGGAAGCTTCTGAACAAGCTGGGGCATGTATTCACCGTAGCCGTCGGACGGAGTGACCTCGACCCTCAGCTTGTCTCCCGCTTTTTTTCCAGTCAGTTCCTTTTCAAGACCGGGTACCAGCGAACCGACCCCGTGAAGGTAGACAAAGGGATCTCCCGCTTCCGATTCATCCAGGATCTTACCCTTTGTATCCCGCAGTTTATAATCCAGAGACACGACGCATTTATCTTCAATTATCACTTTTCCCTCCCCGTATCGGATAATCCCCCGACAGGGGGCTTTCTTTAAGTATAGGGTTTCAATGGATATTTACAAACGCCGGGGGTTCCGGTTCTTCACATGATCCTGACAAAAACATCAGAATTCCTCTATATACACTCGGTATTAATCACATATGGACCATTTACTATCGGGAGCATAAAGTTCAAAAAGTACGAAGGATTCCGTTTCCTTTCATAATTAATAATGTGGGTTTTTCAAAAAGTATGCTGCCTTCCTTCCGGGAAGGCAGTCTTATTTATAAGGTCCCATAACAGATTCCTGCACTCGGGTTGTTGAATATAGTAAAGAAGAACTATTTAAAATTCATTTAAAAAAGTAGAATTTTATGCTTAGATAGATGATAACAGGCTATAATTTCGGCACCAGGAGTATTAATGAAGATTGCTATCTTTTCGGATGCCTACTATCCGCAGATCAACGGAATCGTGACTTCCATCAACAGCATTGCCCAGAATATGGCAGACCGCGGACACCAGGTCATTATTGTCGCCCCCAGTTACAGAAAATTGAAAGAGCCCGAATATCCCGGCGTCCAGGTGATCCGGGTCGCTTCCATATCCGCTTCCTTTTATGATGATTTCAGATGGACCAATCCCTTCAGCTACGCCACCTACAAAGAGATCAAGGATGCACAGGTGGATATCATTCACTTCATGACCCCCGTATTCATATCGCTGCTGGGCATCAAATTTGCCAGGAAGCTGAATATCCCGGTGGTGGGAACCTTCCATACCTTTATTGCCAATCCCCTTTATTTCGAACACCTGTTCAAGGGACCTCTCAAGATCACCGAGGAGGTCTCCTGGAAGTATCTGAACCTCTACTACGACTGTGCCGACTACGTAACCGCGCCGACAGAGGAAGCGGTCAGGATCATCGCGGAAAACAACTGCAAGGCTCCCCTTGAGGCTATTTCAAACGGAATCGATTTCAAGATTTTCGATAACACAGGC
>QKJO01000188.1 GCA_003249275.1 Spirochaetaceae bacterium | reverse complement strand
AGCTGAGATCTTCCTTCAGTCCGAAGCCCTGTTCCAAATAGTTTTTTAACATCTTTTCTCCCCTGATTTACCGCAAAAAATTTTGAGTTTATGGAATCTAATATAATTGATGATTAAGGTTTGAAACAATAACCTTTTAATTCGATTACTTTACATAAATTCCATGTCTGATTGAATCGGATCCATTACTATTGAAGTGTATCATGAAAGTAAGGCAAACTACGGAAAACATGTCCGACTCCGCAGTAAACCGCGGCAGCGATTCTCCTCCCGTTTATGGAACGGCGAAATCCCCTGCCGGTCGAACCCGTTCCGATCATCCATTGAATGAGAGAACCGGCTCAGGAAGGATACTGATACGGTTGATTGACTCTGTGATATCCCGTCTGGACAGAAACAACAAGATTCACAATACCCTGGTTCCCCTTCTGAATCTGGTGAGACAGATGCCCTCCGGTCCGGACGGTCTGCCCCTGAATTCCAAAGACAGGGAACTGTTCCTTAAGGTTCTGGATCTCTGGAAGACTGCTCACGGATCATCTCTGGATCAGAAAACTCTGAAAGAAATCGGGAATATGGAAAGGCTCATTCAATATGACGACAGTCCGAACATTCTGTTCCTCCAGAAGCCGACAACTCATCTGCCGGGCATTCTGATCAGGGGGGACGATTCTTCTCCGGGGAAAAAGGCTGAAGGAGAATCCGAACGGCTGGATATGATTCTGGAACTCAAAGAGCTGGGAAGATTTCAGATTATCCTTGATCAGAAAGGACCAGACAGATCCTGTACCATTCTCACTGAAAAACTGCGGAGTTTCAGGAAACTGAAAGGTGAAAGAAAAAAACTAATTGAAAGAATCGCAGAAAGAGGGTTCCTCCTGTCCGTCCTGAAGATCAGGAACAGGCCGCCCTCGGTTGATGTCGCGGATAAAAATGAAAAGAGGGGAATACAGGTTTGGGGATAAGAAAATCGGTTGCTTTGAAATGGAACCGGGAACAGGATAATGCCCCCAGAATGATCGCTTCCGGAAAAGGCCCCCTGGCCGACAGAATTGTCAGGCTGGCAGAGGAGGCGGGCATACCGGTTGTTGAAAATCCGGTACTGGCCGGAATCATGTCCGATACACCTGCCGGCTCGGAGATACCTCCCGAACTCTATCAGATCGCTGCTGAGATCTATATCTTTCTTATGGAGCTGGAAGAGGGGGAGATTGGATACAGCTGAATCTTATTTCACCTCAGCGGTTCTCAGCATTCTGGCAAGTGCTCCGGGAAAAACTCTGCTTAAAAAGAGGGCCAGCATCACTTTGGGGGCGATGCCCATATAGATCTCTCTTTTATTCTTTTCCAGACCCTTCATTATGATATCAGCCGCTTTCTCGGGAGAGATTCCCGATTCCTGATTCGGATCCATCACCCCGTGCTTTTCACCCTTTGAATCCAGAGCATTGACGGAAATATTCGTTCTGACAAAGCCCGGAACTATGAAATTAACATGGATATTGTCCGAAAACAGTTCGGCTCTCAGTCCGTCATAAAAGCCTTGAAGCGCCATTTTTGATGCGCTGTAAGATGTTCTGAGGGGGGTCGAGAATTTACCGGCAACCGAACTGACAGGGGCGATGATTCCGCTCTTTCTTGCGATCATGCCCGGAAGAACGGCTCTCGTCAGGGCGGCAGATCCGAGATAGTTGATATCCATGATGGATTTCATAACATGAAAATCTGTTTCCGATGCCAGGCTTCTCTGACTGACTCCCGCATTGTTGATCAGTATGTCGATCCTGCCCCAAAGCCGTCCGGCTTCATCGGCCGCTGCCGGCAGGCCGGCATGATCACCCATATCGAGGGGAAGAATATGAAATCTGTCCCGGTCAGACCAGTTGGAGGTCATTTCGATCAGTTTTTTCTCATTCCGGGCTGAAAGAATCACCCTGGCTCCCCGTTCGTACGCCTTAACGGCCAGAGACTCACCGATACCCGAGGAAGCCCCCGTAATCCAGCAGACTTTGTCATTCCAAAACATGATTTGGATTGTATCACATAAAAAACGGAGTGATAAAGATAAAAAAATATAGAAATGGCGTTATATTTTATTGGCAACCCCAGATCTGTGAATTACAATAAGAATCATGAAATTGAATTCCTATGTCAGCATCCCTCTTCCCACACTGAAACGATTCCCCGTTTATCTCGGTCTTCTTAAAGAGTGCCGGGATCAGGGAGATGAATGGATTTCCGCGAGCTATATCGCCGGACGTCTTAATTTAAAATCCATTCAGGTCAGGAAGGATCTCAGTTGTACCGGCGTTGTCGGAAAACCCAAGAAGGGATTTCTCATCAAAGAGATGATGGATGCCATCTCCTTCTATCTGGGAGAAGGCAATCTCTCGGATGTACTTCTGGTAGGAGTGGGGAACCTGGGTAAAGCGCTCCTTTCCGACCGGAGACTGACAAGGCACGGATTCAAAATTGTCGCCGCCTTTGATGTGGATGAAAAACTGATCGGTCAGCAGGTGGCCGGTTTGAAAATCATGCCCATGGAAAAACTGGAAAACCTTATAAAAAGGCTGGGTATAAAAATCGCGATCCTGACGGTTCCCGAGAAGGAAGCGCAGCCGATTGCGGATATTCTTGTACGGGCAGGGATACAGGGAATCTGGAATTTCGCATCCCTCTTTCTGGAAGTGAGCTGTGATGTGACTGTTATCAATGAAGATCTGGGAGCCAGGCTTGCCCTCCTGGCAGGACGGGTTACACACGGACACGGCTGTGAAGACAGTCCTCCCGCTACCAAGCTCGGCAGCCTTCCTTTTTCGAAATAGACTATTTTACAAGTTTCAGCGAAGGTCCTGAGGGCTGCGGCCTGTCCAGGGCAAACACGATGGTTTTCCCGTCTTCTTCGTGCTGGCTGATTCTGATGGTCCCGCCGCCTTCTTCCGATTCCACATGGACCAGCATTCTGTCGTTTTCATCTTTCGTGACTGTCAGTATCAGGTCGGCGCCATAAATTTCTATAAGTTCCGTTTTGTCGATATTCAGCGATCTTGCCATAGTTTTTTAATCTCCGA
Source organism: Spirochaetaceae bacterium (assembly GCA_003249275.1). The sequence continues at coordinate 620 of QKJO01000188.1, read as the reverse complement.
AGTCAGTTGATTTGTTCTATTTCATCCGCCAGAACGGCGGCCCAGTCCCTGCACTCCTCTTCGGTCCTGTTTTCCAGGTCATTCACCATGAGGGATGGAAGGATGATTTTTGCACCGAGGCTTCTCAGCTTTGCCTCCAGAATTCTTACTGCTTCGCAGAAGAATCTGAACCGGGAACTCCCGGATCCGAATACGGCACCGAAGTGCCCTTTGAGTTCCAGATCATCCATCCTGCGTTCAAAATCTATAAAGTCCGACTGAAGATCCCCGTCACTCCAGGTCGAACTTCCGAGGATTATATATTTATAGTCTTTCAATTCTTCCGGTTTTGCCTCAAACACATTTTTGGAAACAACGGAAATATTCCTTTCCGTGAGCATACCGGAGATGATGGACGCCATTAATGCAGTTTTTCCCTGTTTGCTGCCGAAGACAATTATTGCGTTTTCCATAGGATCAATCCTACAGCATTCAACAATTGTTGTGAACTGGCAGCATCCCGGGAGAGCCGGGGAGACCTATAGAATCGTCTTAAGAAGCTCCGACCTTTTTTCAGCGAGATTTTTAAGACTGACACTGTCAACAATCAGCCTTTCAGTCAGCCCGTGGGAGATGATTCC
>QKJO01000157.1 GCA_003249275.1 Spirochaetaceae bacterium | reverse complement strand
TGTGATTCCCAAGAAGATTTCCCTCCCTGATGAGCCTCAGCAGGACAGATTTGAGTTTCTCTTTTTCAGCCTCATCCCGGTATTCGAGGTTCCTGCCGTTTATGAAAAAAGCTCCCGTCACCTGACTGACTTTAAGGGTCTCCAGGATGGATTCGGTGACTGTCAGATCAGACCCGGGCGACAGAAGGGCCATATTCGGTCCGTCATCAAAGGTCAGGTAGACCCTGCCCTCGAATCCGGACTCCCTCCAGAAAAGCCCCTGAAGGCTGCCGTCGGGATAGTTCAGCTGTTCAATGGAATGAATATTGTCAAAAGTCACGGATTTCTCTTCCGGCTGGACGGGAAAGAGTACGGGAAGCGGAACAGATGATGCCGATCCGGTCTCCTTTAGCTCTGCAATGATTGGGGCAGTCGGCATCACCCCCGTCAGAGCCTTGCTGTTCTCAGGTAGAGTCCGGCAGTAGACGAAGAGAAAGAGACAGAGAAAGATAAAAAGGAAAGACAGAGAAAGTCTGCCGATATAGGGAGAAAAACGGGAAATCAATCCATTAAGGTTTCTCTTTCCCGGGAGTGAAGACCCCGCGGGCAGAGTTTTTACACTGCCCTGGAGACCTATTGATTTTTCTTTGATAATGCTGGCCATCTCTCTCTATTATATTGGGAGACGGCCTTTGATCATAGTGTCTAGTCTCTGTTTTTCAGTGAGGAATAGGGCACCCGGGGGCTGACGCTTTTGTAGGCGGGCCGGATGATTCTTCCACCGCTGACGATCTCTTCCACCCTGTGGGCACACCAGCCCGGAATACGGGCAATGGCGAATATGGGTGTGTATAGGTCTTCAGGGATATTCAGAATGCTGTACACAAAACCGGAGTAGAAATCCACATTGGCACACAGCGGTTTGTCGCTGTTCTTGATTGTCTGAAAAATCTTGGGTGTCAGACTTTCGATTGTCTGGTAAAGATGGAATTCATCCATTCTGCCGCTCTGCTCCGCCAGTTCCCTTGCCTTTTCCTTCAGGATTTCGGCACGGGGGTCGGAAAGTGTATAGACGGCGTGGCCCATCCCGTAGACCAGTCCCTTCTTGTCAAAGGCATTTTTCATGAGAATCTTATGGATATAACTGCCGATTTCCTTTTCGCTGCCCCAGTCCTTCACGTTATTCTTGATGTCGTCCATCATCCTGGCTACCTGTATATTCGCCCCTCCGTGGAGAGGACCTTTCAGGGAGCCGATGGCTGCGGCGATGGCGCTGTATGTATCCGTACCCGATGAAGAGACAACATGGGTCGAGAAGGCGGAATTGTTACCGCCGCCGTGCTCCGCATGGAGCACGAGGGAAAGGTCGAGAATTTCAGCCTCGATGGGATTGAACTCTTTCGTAATCCTGATCATCCTGAGAAGGTTTTCGGCCGTGCTCAGAGTGGGATCAGGTTTGTGGAGGAAAAGACTCTTCCCCATATGATAGTGAGCTTTTGCCTGATAGGCATAGGCCGCCATTGTCGGCAGCTGAGCTATCAGCTGGACACTCTGGCGCAGCATATTCAGAACCGATGTGTCTTCCGCATCATTGTCAAAGGAGTAGGCGGCAAGAACGCTTCTGGCCAGTTTGTTCATGATACTGTTGCTGGGGGCTTTGAGAATCATATCTTCGGTGAACTGGTCGGGAAGCTGACGGAACTCGCCGATTCTCTCCATAAAGTTCTCCAGTTCTTCCTTGGAAGGGAGATAACCGAAGAGGAGCAGGAAAATGGTCTCTTCAAATCCGAATCTTTTTTCTTCCTGAAAGCCTTTGACAAGATCCTTGACATCAATCCCTCTGTATCTGAGGATCCCGTTGACGGGAATCTTGTCTCCCTCTTCCATGATGTAACCATGAACGTCTCCGATCTCTGTCAAACCGACGAGAACTCCAGTTCCGTCCTGGTTTCTCAGTCCCCGTTTCACATTATATCTCTCATAAAGGTCAAGAGGTATTCTGTTATGCGTATCCATGATACCCGAGTACTTTTTCAGAAACTGATCATGTTTTTCATTCATCGATATTAGATTCTCCCGTGATTATTTCTTTTCATAAAGCAGCTCATAAATGGAATGAGATTTTGCTTTACCTTTTCTTTCAAATTTAGTAAAAGGCCTCCACTGCTGAGGCTCAGCAAAGCCTTCATATCTGTTTTTGAGCAGGCTTTGTCCGTCAAAGACCGTTTTCATGTGCTCCGCATAGTTCTCCCAGTCTGTGACTGCATAAATATAACCGCCCGGTACCAGCCTGGAGGACAGAAGGGAAACAAAGTCACTCTGAATGATCCGTCTCTTGTGATGCTTTTTTTTGGGCCAGGGATCGGGAAAGAAGATATGAAACCCGCTGACGGATTCTTCAGGAACCATGTTTTTCAGTACTTCCACCGCGTCATATTCCATGACCTTCAGATTGGAAATCTTCTCCTGCTCAATCAGGGACAGGAGCCTTCCGATCCCGGGACGATAGACTTCAATGCCCAGATAATCCTTATCCGGGTTCTCCATAGCGATTCTGTAGGTCGCATCACCCATACCGAATCCGATCTCAATTACAAAATCCCTTTCATTCCTTTCCGAAAGGGTCTTCAGTACGCAGTTCTCCTGAAAAGGATAGGAATAGGAATCAAACAGTCTGTTATAGGCCGATTGCTGAGCATCGCTCATTCTTCCCGCTCTCAGGACATAGCTTTTTACGGTTCTTAACTTTTTTTCCATGGAGAAAGTGTATCTATCAGTCCCTTTTTTGACAAGCTTGATCCGCAAGATGATAAACTGAATAAATATACAATAATGACGAATAATTTTGTATTATTATTCGTAAGAAGCATAAAATGTCAAGAGAGGGGGGATTTGATATTTTTTTGTCTGAAACCCCGATTCAGGATATAATTCATCAATATGAAAAAAGTGTTCATTTTAATCATCATCATAACCGCCGTCATTCCTCTTTTTTCACAGGAAAAGGACTCATCCGCCTCTGGCCGGGAAAAAAGGATCGTCCATTATTATGCGGGTTATAATCTCCCTCCGCTGTTCTTTCCTTCGGGCAGAAATCAGTTCTCCGGGCTTATTCCTGAAGTCCTTGATCTTATATCAGAGCACTGCAATACCGTTTTTTTACCGGGAAATCCATTTGAAGGACTTTCCGGAGAGACCCCCCTTTCAGAGATTATCTATCCCATTGCAAGTATTTATGATCCCGCTCTCAGGAACTATCTTTTTACCGATCCCTACTATTCGGTTCCGGATGTCATCGTGGCGAAAGATCCTGAACGGATATATTTTGATGATCCTTCCGAATTGACTGGTAAAAAAATCCTTTTAGTCCGTAATCTGCCCCAGCGCTTTTACATGGAACAAAACTTTCCGCAGCTTGACTATATCTATGTCGATACGATTGAGTCGGCATTCAGAATCCTGCAGCTTTCAAAGGCGGATTTTTTGATTACCGATCTTATTACCGCCGGGTACTTTATAAGTACAAGAAAATTTGCAAGCCTGGAAATCGTCGGATATGCCAATTCCCAAACAGAGCTCAGATTTGCCCTGCCCCCTTCTCTGGATGATCTGGTTCCTGTGATGAACGGTATTATAAGAGAATATCAGTACGAGGGTATATCGGATATCGTGCATAACTGGACATCGGTCAAGGTAGAAAGCAAGCCGGATTATGAGCT
>QKJO01000090.1 GCA_003249275.1 Spirochaetaceae bacterium | reverse complement strand
TTGCGGGAATTGGTGTTCCCCAGCTCTCCGCCGTTTATGAAGCATCGGAAGTTGCGATAAAACATAATATACCTGTAATCGCCGATGGTGGAATCAAGTATTCCGGTGACATCACCAAAGCCATTGCCGCAGGTGCCAGCTGTATCATGGTGGGCAACCTTTTTGCAGGATTGAAAGAAGCTCCCGGACGGGAAGTGATCTTTGAAGGACGAATTTTCAAACAGTACAGAGGTATGGGTTCCGTAGGCGCCATCAAAGAGGGCAGCGGTGACCGGTATCAGATGAAAAAGGATGAAGAACCCGTTCCCGAAGGCATCGAGGGACGTGTTCCATTCAAGGGTGAGCTGAAACCCTATCTGAATCAGCTGGTAACCGGACTGAAAAAGGGTATGGGTTATTGCGGATGTCGCACTATAGAGGAATTGCGCTCATATAAAAAGTTTGTTAAGATCTCGAGTGCCGGGTTGAGAGAGAGCCATGCCCATGATGTGAACATCACTCAGGAGGCTCCCAACTACTCTCGTTATTAAAAACCGGCTAACAAATACGAAGGAAGATTAAATGAAACTTGTTGTTATCGGCGCTCAGTGGGGTGACGAAGGCAAAGGGAAAATGGTGGATTACCTTGCCGAAGATGCTGACATTGTCGTCAGATTCTCTGGAGGAGCCAATGCCGGCCATACCATCAAGGTTGAGGACAAAGTCTTCAAACTCCATCTCGTTCCCGCCGGAATTATTTATCCCGGTAAGAAAGTCGCTCTCGGAAACGGTATGGTTATCGATCCCGAGTCTCTGTTCGAGGAACTCGAGCAGATCCGGTCTCAGGGAGTTTCATGGGAAGGACGGGTTTTTGTCTCTGACAGAGCCCATCTCGTTCTTCCTTCCTACAAAGAAGAAGACAAAAATATGGACCCCATCCGTCCCCGTCCCATCGGTACGACAGGCAGGGGTATCGGCATTGCCTACGGTCGCAAAGCCTACCGGGACGGTATAAGAGTTGCCGACCTGTGGGATGACATGGTCTGGAACAATATGAAGAAGGAAGACCGGGAGTGGGTAGCCCCCTTCAAGGCCAGACTGGAAGGTATGAAGATCAACATGGCCGCCTTTATGATGGCCAACAGAGATAAGCAAATCCTTCTGGAAGGTGCTCAGGGAGCTCTCCTTGATCTTGATCACGGAACATATCCTTATGTTTCCTCCGGTATTTCCACCAGTGCAGGCGCTGCTCTGGGAGCATCCGTCGGTTTCAGACATATTGATAAAGTGCTGGGAGTTTTCAAAGCGTATCAGACAAGAGTTGGAAACGGCCCGATGCCTACAGAAATGACTGTAGGAAAAGATTTAGAACTGGGAAATACACTGCGGGAACTGGGGCATGAATATGGTGCAACCACAGGCCGCCCCAGAAGAATCGGATACCTGGACCTTGTGGCTCTTAAATATGCGGCCTGGGTGAACGGTCTGGACGGTTTCATACTCTCTCACCTGAACCTCTATGACGGATTTGATACCGTGAAGATCTGTACCGCTTATGAAATAGACGGTAAAAAGGTCACTGATTTTCCGTCTCTCGTACCTGATCTTGAAAAGGCTGTTCCTGTCCTTCAGGATTTTCAGGGCTGGACCGGTAAGGTCGGTGATGCCCGGTGCTGGGATGATATACCTGCCGGTGCCAGAGAGGTTATAAGTTTTATTGAAGATTATACCGGAGTTCCTGTAGCCGGCTATTCGGTAGGACCTCTCCGGGATGAAACATTTATGAAGGAGCCCGCGTGGACAAAATCCTGATTCTTGACTTCGGCGGACAGACATGTCAGCTGATCGGCCGTAGAATCCGCGATTTCGGTGTTTTTTCCGAAATCCTGCACGGAGATATAGAGCTTACAGATGAAATTATCACTCCCGATGTGAAAGGAATCATTCTTTCGGGATCTCCCCATTCTGTATACGAGGATGGCGCGCCGGCCCCGGATCCCCGGGTGTTCGAGCTTGGGCTGCCCCTTCTGGGAATCTGTTACGGATTTCAGAGGATGACCTACCATTTCGGCGGGGAAGTCCGTCCTCTGGAAACCAAAGAGTACGGGCGGTCCAGGATACATTTTCTGGAAGAGTCTGAACTCATGTCCGGGATCCCGGATAATTTCCTTTCCTGGATGAGTCACGGAGACAGTCTGGACAAGATGGCCCCCGGTTTCACTCTTCTGGGAGTCAGCGAAAACAATCTTCCCGCCGTGGGAGTTAACAAAGAGAAGAATTTTTACGGAATCCAGTTCCATCCGGAAGTCACCCATTGTGATTACGGCAATCAGATCCTGGAAAACTTCTGCTGCCGTATCTGCGGCGCCTCCAAAGACTGGTCTCTTGATCTTTTTATGGATCAGATCTCAGAAAGAATCCGGAAACAGGTCGGGAAGGAAAAAGTCCTTCTTCTGATATCCGGAGGAGTGGATTCCACCGTTGCCGGTGGTCTTCTTCTGAAAATCCTTGATCCTGAACAGGTCTACCTGATGTATATCGATACGGGGATGATGAGAAAGGGCGAATCCGACGAAGTCGCCGTCAATTTGAAAAAACTGGGAGCCACCCATCTGCATCTCATTGATGCCCGTGACCGTTTTCTGAATCCCCTGAAGGGTGTGGAAGATCCCGAAGCCAAACGGAAGATCATTGGTGACCGGTTTATCCATGTACAGGAAGAAGAAATTGAGAAACATATATCCGGAAACTACTTCCTGGCTCAGGGAACGCTCTACACTGACCTGATTGAATCCGGCAAGGGTGTGGGCAACAAAGCCAATGTCATCAAGTCCCATCATAACGTGGGGTCTCCTCTTGTAGAAGCCAAACGTCAGGCGGGTCTGATTGTGGAGCCTCTGGATATGCTGTACAAGGATGAAGTCAGAAAGCTGGGATTGAAACTCGGAATTTCCGGTGACATTGTCTACAGACATCCATTTCCCGGACCTGGCCTGGGTATCCGCATCATCGGTGAGGTCTCTGAAGAGAAGTGCCGTATCCTTCGGGATGCTGACTATATTTACATTTCAGAACTGAAGAAGCGCGGTCTTTACGATAAGATCTGGCAGGCTTTTTCTGTTCTTCTGCCGGTCCGTTCTGTAGGAGTTACAGGGGATGCACGGGATTACGGGTTTGTTCTTGCCCTGAGAGCCGTAGTCTCTCATGACGGGATGAGTGCAGACGTGTATGACTTTCCCACAAAGGATCTTCTGGAGATCTCTTCAAGGATCACAAACGAAGTTCCTGAAGTCGGACGGGTTGTTTATGATATTTCATCAAAACCACCCGCCACGATTGAATGGGAATAGGATTCTTTCTTAAGAGATATAAAAAAGCGAGATAAAAGCTGCGGTTAAACCGCAGCTTTTTTTGTATTCAGAAAGAACCCAGATATTCACTCAGGGAAGGGACAGATTTTTTGGGTGTCATTGCAAAGTCCGGTACATCCCAGGGTATCCAGGAGTAAGAGATAAATTCATTTTCTGCACCATTTCTTTCAGGAATAATCTCGTTCTCTCCTGCAGGATTCTGAATGACTGCGACAACGGATATTCCGTCTGTCTGAATTGTTCTGATTCCATTCCTCAACGGCGCGGTGTAAAAGACCCTGTCAGCAAAAAGTAGCGTTCCCTGAGATGGATCGCTGACATTCATCAGTCCCCAGGGGATACGGACTGT
>QKJO01000182.1 GCA_003249275.1 Spirochaetaceae bacterium | reverse complement strand
TCTCTGTTTCCGCCATCGTCACAGTGTATATCTACTCCTTCATGATCGCCTGGAACGAGTATCTTTTTGCCTCCGTCTTTCTCAAGGGATTCAAGGCTCTCTACACTCTGCCCATGGGTCTCCGTGCCCTTTTTGTTTCCAAGAACGCGGTCTGGGACAGAATCATGGCCGCCTCGGTGCTGACGGCGACTCCGGTGATTATCCTGTTCATGCTGATTCAGAAAAATCTGGCGGGCGGCCTGGCCGAAGGCGGAGTAAAAGAGTAGATAATATCGGTGATAAACTCTGTCCGGTCCGGGACATATGGAAAGTTTTTTTATATAATTGCTGCATAGAAAGGAAAAATAGAGATCATAAAGGGCAGTAAAAATATGAAACAAATGTACAGAATGGCGATTGTCTGCGGAAAACTGGGTGATGTGGACGGTGTGTCTCTGGAAGTCGACAAATGGATTGAGGTTCTGACCGGGATGGGTCATGAAATCTATACCATCGCCGGTTCCTATGCCGCCGACCTTCCTCTGGTCAGGGCGGACAGAAGGCTGACTGTACCCGAGCTGCGATTTGATTCGGACTTTCAGAAAACCATTGAACCACAGATGTTTCCCCATATTACGCCGGATAACAGAGTCACTGTGAGCAGCAAGATCAGGAAAAAGCTCCTGGAGGATCTTGATGTGAAGGGCACCGAGGCGGCTGACAGAATTCATCAGTTCATCCTTGAGAACAAAGTGGATGTGCTGATCGCCCAGAACACCAATGCCATGCCCATGACCCTGATCGGCGGTTCGGCCGTCTATAAGCTGGCTACGGATTACAAGGTGGCCGTCATCTTCCATCATCACGATTTCTGGTGGGAGAGAAGCCGGTTCAGCGGGAACCATATGGAGGATCTCCTCAAAGAGATCATGCCTCCCGATGATCCGTCGCTGGAACATATCGTGATCTCTTCCTATGCGGCCCACAACCTCAGAACCATAAAGAGGGTGAATCCCCATATCGTTCCCAACTGTGAGGATTTTGACAACCCGCCGTCCATGGATGACTACAACAGAACCTTCAGGGATGATCTGGGATATACAAGAGATGATATCCTTTTTCTTCAGCCCACCAGGATCGTTCCCCGCAAGAGGATCGAAGACTCCATACTCCTGGTCTCCCGGTTTCAGAAAAGGTTTCCCATGCTGAAAGACAGGGTCAGGTTCATCATATCCCTCTATCAGGGTGATGAACTGGACGACAGCTATGTCAAGGGTATTCAGGCCCTGGCGGACTCCGAAGGCGTCAGAGTCGACCTGATAGCCCACCGGGTCGGTTCGGTCAGAGGGCTGGACAAAGAGGGCCGGAAGATCTACACCAACCGCGATGTCCTTGTGAATGCCGATTTCGTCACCTATCTTCCCATCTGGGAGGGATTCGGAAACGCCCTTCTGGAAACCGTCGCCGCCAGAGTTCCCCTGGCCGTCACAACCTATCTTGTCTACAAGACCGACATCATGAACAGAGGACTGGAATGTGTGGAAATCAGGGACAACTACAGCGAAGACGGGACTTTGATCATCACAGACAACTCTCTGGATCAGATTCATCAGATCATCACGGAACCGGCTGTCCGTGCGGTGATGACGGAAAACAGCTTCAACGCCATGAAAAGAGCCTTCGGCATGAATGTGCTGGAAGAGAAACTGGCGGAGATTCTGGAATCCTATGGAGACGAAATTCTGGCGTCCCGCCGCAGAATGTCGAAAAAGAGTACTGTATTCTCGGTTTAAATCAGCTGTAGAGCGGTTTTTCTCCGCACACGGCGATATGGGATTTGAAGCTCAGCACAGTCCTGATCTCTCTGAATCCGCTGTCCCTCATCTCCTCGATAACCCTGACGACGGGAACTCTGTCTTCCAGGGGAGGACCGGTATTGATAACCGGAGATTCCTTTTCCCAGTCGATGACCAGAAATTTTCCGCCGGGCTTGAGAATCCGGAAGACTTCGTTCAGGAAAAACTGCCTGTCCTCCAGCTCATGGTATACGGCAATGTTCCAAAGGGCGTCTACCGTACTGTCGGCCAGAGGAATGGATTTTCCCTTGATCAGCATGGGGCTTACGGTGTCGGGCATATGGGCGGTCAGGTATTCCACCATCTCGGGCTGGATATCCAGGGCATGGATGTCCGCTTGAGGAGCGAACTCAGCCAGCCGGGCGGTAATCAAACCGGTACCGGCGCCGAAGTCAACGAGAACTTTGGGATTATCGAGTTCCATAAACTTCCAGATCTCTTCCGGAGGGAGCCAGTTCAGGCGCTCGGGGTCATTCAGTTTGTGCAGCATCTCTGATATAAATGTTCTATTGTTCATACCACTTTCAATTATATTACTCCCCCGTGGAATTTCACATGTTTTTCCTCCTTTCCTGTTATTTATCCGTTAAAATGACCTCATAAGGGTTCTGTTACCTTAAAATCCTGTATGAACTGGGCCTTTTCAACCTTTTGTCTCATTGGCATAATCACCGGCAAGTGATACACATAAGAACCGGATATGGATATGTATAAGAGAACTTCTGAGTTTACGGGAGGAGCCGCCGGAGCCGTTCCTCTTCTGCTGGGAACCGCTCCCTTCGGCCTGATCTACGGCGCTCTCGCCGTCGCCTCAGGCATTTCCAACGGGGGAGCCATGGCTCTGTCCCTGTTTGTTTTTGCAGGATCCGCACAGTTTATTGCGGTGGGTCTCATCGCCGCGGGAGCCCCGGCTGCCATCATTATTTTTACGACCCTTGTGGTGAACCTCCGTCACATGCTCTACAGCGCCACTCTTCTTCCCTATCTCAAGGCGCTGCCCCAGAGATGGCGTGTTCCCCTGGCATTCTGGCTCACCGATGAGGCCTTTGCGGTCTGCATCGTGCGCTACAGGCAGAAGGATGATTCTCCTTTGAAACACTGGTATCAGCTGGGAGCATCCCTGGCCATGTATGTGAACTGGCAGATCTGGTGCGCCCTGGGGCTGATCCTGGGAAGCCGCATCCCCGATGCGGGAGCCTGGGGACTCGATTTTGCCATGCCCGTCACCTTTATCGGGATGACCATCCCCTTTGTCAAAAACAGATCCACAGTCGTCTGCGTCATCACGGCCGGTGCCGTATCTCTGATGACCGGATTTCTGCCCTTCAAACTGGGTCTCATCGTCGCCGCCCTGGCCGGTGTGGCCGCCGGACTGGTCACCGATTACGCCGTCAGGATGAAGAAGACCATGAAAGATTCCTCGGCAATGACTCTCAAGTCGCAGGAGGAGAACGCCCTATGACCCTTGATGAGATACTGATGATTGCGGGTATGACGGCAGTCACTTTTCTGATCCGCTATGTACTGCTGGCTGTGGCGGACAGGTTCAGGATGCCTCCCCTTATGGAACAGGCCCTCTATTATGTGCCTCCCGCCGTTCTGACGGCGATTATACTGCCTTCTGTCCTGCTTCCTGCGGGAACCTGGGACCTGGGCTGGGACAATGCCTATCTCTTTGGTGCGGCAGCGGCGCTGGGCGGAGGAATCATCTTCAGAAAACACACCCTCATGGCTTCCATTTCCATCGGTCTGATCGTGTTTTTCATCTGGCGCTTCCTCTTTTCCTGATCCCTCTGTTGATAAATTATTACCTATTAATATGGCCAACCCTATTTTCAAAAATCCTCTTTTCCAATAAGATATCCAAAAACT
>QKJO01000038.1 GCA_003249275.1 Spirochaetaceae bacterium | reverse complement strand
CTGTTCATTCATCAGAGAAAATTACAGATCTTTATTCAGGATCAGCTTCTGAACATGCTGCCGGTTATCTATATGAGTGCGGCGCTGCCCTATTTTGTACTGATCATTATGAACGGTAATTCTCCAGATTCCTGGGGAAGATCCGTTACTTTTCAATTCTGGATTGCCTCCGGATTTACAGAGTCCGCAGGTATTCTCTCGCTCATATTGTTGATGAAAAGGGGGGTATACTCACGGATCATAACGGTCAGTTCTCTTCTTATCCCCATGATTCTGATACTGTTCATTCTTTTGAATCTCTTCCCTGACTGTATCAAAGACAATGGTTCCGTCACGGTTTTCGCCTGCATTGTTTCCCTTTTGATCACTGTGATATTTTTACTGGATGCGGGTCTCCTCAGAAAGCGGATCAACAGGAGAAATCTTTCAGTTTACAGCCTGATCCTTATCTCCGTTTCCCTTTCAGGAACTTCTTTCCTCATTCATCTGATTCAGAAACCTGTCCCCGGGATCATCAGCCTTATTCTCAAAGCCACAGCCTACCACCTGCTGTACACGGGCATCATCATGGAGGGTGTCAAAGCTCCCCTTAAAAGGATGAAAGAGACAGAGGATTCCCTCCGTAAGGAGCAGTTTTATTACACCCAGACTCTGGCGGCTGTAAAAGACGGCATGTTCCGGTATTATCAGGACAGAAACATCCTGGATGTCTCTCCCGTATGGCTTGAGATGACGGGATACTCCCTGCGTGATTCCATTATCGATGACGAACTGCTGAGCCGGTTATTTCTCAACGATGAATATGAAAAGCTGAAAACTGCTCTGGAACTCTCCTGCCGCAATGGGACTCCCATGACGGAAGAGCTTCGCATGTGTCATCAGCGGGGTCACTTCATTTGGGTTCTGATCCGTGGAAATACCGGACGGGATCAGAATGGCGATGACTGCTTCATCGGAATGATGACCGACATCTCATGGAGAAAGAAAATTGAACACGAACTGATCCTCTCCAAGGACAAGGCGGAAGAGAGCGACAGGCTGAAAACCACCTTCCTTGCCAATATCTCTCATGAAATCAGAACCCCCCTGAATGTGATCCTCGGCTTTACCGGCCTTATCCTCAAGGACCTTCCGGAAGACGAAAAATCGGATGAACGGATGAGGTCTCTTGAAATCGTCCGGCAGAGCTCAAATCAGCTGATTTCCATTATCTCTGATATTATTGATATATCCAGAATACAGAATGAGAAAATCAGTCTTCAGAACCAGATCATCTCTATTGACAGTTTTTTCAGGAATATCCATACAGTCTACCGCAAGCTGATGGATGACAGGGGAAAGCAGGAGATCAGACTCACCTGGTTCATCCCGCCTGAGATCGGAGATGAGCTGTTCATCACTACGGATATTGAACGTTTTCATCAGATTTGGCAGAATCTGCTCAACAATGCCATGAAATTTATTGAATACGGACAAATCCGGTATGGTGTCAAATCCCTGGACAGCCAGAACAACAGGATCACATTTTTTGTGGAAGACACGGGTCCGGGTATTTCAAAAGAAAAGGACTCCATTATTTTTGAGCGCTTCCGGCAGGGCGAAGAAGGGTTTGCCAGAAGATACGGGGGCAGCGGTCTCGGACTGACAATTTCCAGAGAACTCCTGCACCTGATGGGGGGCAGTATTCAGCTGGATAACGACTATCAGGGAGGAGCAAGATTTCTCTTTACCCTCCCGGAGAGTCATGAATGAAAGACATCGATCTGACCGGAAGATTTCAGGAGGACATCCGGCTTAAAATGCTGGATGACATTGAGGACGCGGGGGGAGCAGAAGTTCTCTGGGTGGCTTCCATAGACTCGGACAGGATCATTGACAGTGTGACGGCCGTCGCCCGCGGAAATGAGTATGCTGTTCCCGCCATTGTCTCTCAGATGGAGAAGGGTGATGTCATCATACACAACCATCCCTCGGGCAATCTGAGACCCAGCGATGCCGATCTTGTTCAGGCATCCGGCCTGGGGAATCAGGGAATTGGTTTCTACATCGTCAACAACACGATTGACGCCGTCTATGTGGTGGTGGAACCTGTTCAATACACCCCCGAGACCCTGCTGGATGTCGAGAATATCGCCTCGATCCTGGCACCGGGCGGGCCGTTGGAAGATCTGGACCCGTTCTATGAGGAACGTCCCAGTCAGATCTCTCTTCTGAATGCGATTGCAATGGGCTTCAATGAAGAGAAAATCATCGTTGCTGAAGCCGGTACGGGAGTAGGGAAATCCTTTTCCTATCTTATACCCGCATTGAAATGGGCCTCACAGAATGAACAGCGTATAGTGGTCTCCACGGCGACAATCAATCTGCAGCAGCAGATTATGGAAAAAGACCTTCCCCTGGCGCAGAAGCTCTGCGGAACCGATGTAAAGGCCGTCCTTGTAAAAGGTCGGCGTAACTACCTCTGCCGCAGCCGCCTTCAGGATGCACTGGAAGAGAACTCCCTGTTCAGGGAAGAAGATGATCTTCTTCTGCAGATCAAAGAGTGGGGGGAACAGACAAAAGAGGGTTCGGTTACCGAACTGCCCTTCATGCCCGGTGAGGAGATCTGGTCCAAGGTCTGCAGCGATGCGGATGCCTGCTTCGGCATCAGATGCCGGCATTTTGATAACTGTTTTGTAATGAAGGCCAGGAGAGAGGCGGCATCTGCGGGAATTCTTGTTGCCAATCATCATCTTTTTTTTGCCGATCTTTCCCTCAGAATCAGCGGTCTGGGTTTTGAAGGAACCGCTCTGCTTCCCTCATTTCATAAGGTTATTTTCGATGAAGCCCACAACATCGAAAACAGTGCCACCAGTTATTTTTCAACCGAATACAACAGAATCCAGCTGCTGAAGTATCTCAAGAGACTGTTTTACCAGAAGAAGGGACGGTCCAACGGGATATTCCTGCGTATGGAATCGATCGTTCCTCCTCCCGACGGCATCCTTTTTCCCGAACTGATCCGCAACCTCAGATCACAGGCTGAGATCCTTGACGCCCTTGCTTTTGATTTCTTTCCGGAAGAATCTTCCATCAGGATAAAAGACAACAGTCATCCTGATTATTTGAGGAAAATCAGAGAGCCGCTGCTCCAGACGAGAGAAAAGGTGGCGGAATTGATTCTCGGCATGAACAAATGGTATGATCTGCTCCAGGAAGAAGATCATACCAATACGGCAGTTCTTGAATTCAGAATGATCCAAAACCGGCTGAATCAGTATTCCACGTTTTTGAACAAGTTCAGTCAGTTTGATTCGGATGAAGAGGACGCCGTTTTCTGGCTTGAAAAAAAAGTGAGAGACGGCAGTTCCTATGTCAGGTTCCTGATTACTCCCCTGGACATTTCCGGATGGATGAAGTCGGGTATTTATGATTCCTACAGCACAGTGATTTTTACTTCGGCAACCCTGACAATGGATCACAGTTTCCTGTACTGGCAGAGAAGAATGGGCCTTCAGGATCAGCTGCAGGAGCGCATTGTCAGCCGGCAGTTTGAATCTCCCTTTCCCTACAGGGAAAATGTGCTTCTGGGGCTCCCGGACGATCTGCCCGAACCTGCATCACCTGATTTCAGAGAGGTTCTTGTCCGCTCCATCAGAAGTCTGCTTGAAAGCAATGAGGGCAGGGCGCTGGTTCTTTTTACTTCCTATGAACTTTTGAAGCACTGTTAT
>QKJO01000049.1 GCA_003249275.1 Spirochaetaceae bacterium | reverse complement strand
GCCGCTATGATCTTTACAAGCAAATTCAGAAATCCTTCGGAAAAACTGATGGAGATGCTGAAAAGAGACCGGAACAGAATCGTCTGATCTCACCCCCGGTGAGACGGGATCATAAAAAAAGGAGCAGCCCGGCTGCTCCTTTTTTTCACCCCGGATTTCAGCCGGGAACGGCCAGGCCTTTGAGAAAATGACGAAGGACCTGGTCGCCGCAGACCCGGTAGTGTTTGTGTCCCTTTTTTCTGAAAAGTGCGGAAAGTTCAGCCTTGGAGATGACGAAGCCACCCTTGCCGAGGGTCACGATCATATCGTCCTCCTTCAGTTCCATGGCGATACGCAGCTTTTTCAGGATCATATTGTTGTCCAGGGTTTCCGCCGGAGGAGGCGGTGTTCCCGGTTTGGCAGGTCCTCTTCTGCTGATGATCAGACCGTCCAGAAAACGGGTCATTTCGGCTTCACCCACGGCCCTGAATCCTTCCTGTTCCTCTCTCATCATCATCGCGGCAGCATCGGCTGCCGAAATCTCCTGACCTCCCAGAATGAAAAGATCGGCGATCTGCTGGTCCGTACAGTTCAGCGCATAGCGCAGGCTTCTTAAAACGGTATTGAAATCCATATATATCCTTGTTCTGACCTTCTTCCGCAGAAAAACCGCGGGATAACTGTTTCTGTTCCTAGATTATAGTACAAATCCGATAAAGTACAGAACAGAGAACTCCTCCCCCTGTAGCACATTGAGTCTCAAGGGGCGAAATGGACGGGACCGCCGGGTTCTGACAGGTACGGCTTGCGTATTATTTCCCTTGTGATGAAAGGTGTGTGAGTTTAGAATCTCAATTATCCCCCGCATAAGCAGGTCCCTATGGCAGAGAATTTCAACGGCAGAAAAACAGTAATGAAAATGTTACTTGCCAACATCATCTATCCCGCTCTCTTTATCCAGCTCTCTCAGAGCGTCATGCAGGTTTTCAATCCATCCATAAGCGGGTCTCTGTCACACCGGCTCGTTCTTTCGGTCAAACCGCTCATCTATATTCTGTTCATGCTGGCCCTCCTGATACTGGGGGTGCTTCTTTCAAGGATTCTGAAACCCCTGTGGAGTTATGTGACCCGGGGACAGGATTATGACAGGGCCAGAAGAGCCACCCTTTCGGTCCCCTGGGTCCTTATCATCATCCATACGAGTCTCTGGATTCTGTCCAATTTTGCCTTTTATATGGGATATCACTGGAAGACCCCCGGAGGAGTGCCCTTCTTCTGGAGCCTTTCCCTCTCGGTACTGGCGGGTCTCAACGGAGCTCTCTTTACGGCTATTTCCATGAATACGGCTCTCATACCCGTCAAGAATCTTCTGAATATCACCTCCAGAAAAGCGGGAGAGGTCGATAGCTTCAACACGAACAGGAACTCCATCGTCATGTTCACATCCACGCTGACGACCATCCTCTTTACAGCCTATGCCTGCCGCTTCTATACAGCATCCTCATCCAACGGAATTTCCTTTGCCGCCGGTATTACGGTCCTCGCCCTGATCCTGACGGGAGTGACCGCCGGCTTCATCCTCCTGAACCGGAAAGGTGAAATCATGCAGTTTTCTCTGCTGACCGACAAACTCAAAGACCTCAACAGAGGCGGAGGGGACCTGAACGGACGGCTTGTAATCATCAATTTCGACAGCATGGGCATCATCGTGGAACAGATCAACCTTCTTACAGAGAAACTTCACGGCTCATTCAGCGACGTGGCACGGGCTGCCGTGGATGTGATGAAAATTTCGGGAGAGATAGACGATTCCATCAACGCCGCTATGGACAGGATCAGTTCTATTCTGACCTCTTCCCAGGAAGTGACCGACTTTCTGTCGGATCAGAAGACCGTGGTCAATGAGACGGGAGAAAAACTCTCGGCCATGCTTGGCGGTTTTGAGCGGATCTCGACCCTGATGGAGGAACACAGGAATTTTGTGGAATCCACATCTTCCACAATCGAGGAAATGACGGCCAATATCGAAAGTGTTTCGGAGAATACTCTGACAGCCCGGGAGATCACCGATGAACTGGGAAGGACCATCAACAGCGGCAGCGATGCGGTCAACTCATCCATCCGTTCCATACAGGAGATCCATGAAACTGCTGAAAAAACCAATGAACTGGTTAAAATCGTCAGCAGGATCGCCGCCCAGACCAATCTGCTGTCCATGAATGCCGCTATTGAAGCCGCCCATGCAGGGGACAGGGGCCGGGGTTTTGCAGTGGTGGCGGACGAGGTTCGTAAACTGGCCAGCTCAAGCTCATCCAACACGGGGGAGATATCGGAAAACATATCCCTTCTGAATCAGAAAGTGGACCAGGGTGTGGAGACGAGCCGTTCCGCCGGAGCAGTTCTGGGAAGAATCCTGGATGAGATCAACAGATCCTCCCTTCTCTCAAGAGAGATCGCCTCGGCCATGGCGGAACAGAAAAACGGAACAGCCGAACTTCTGAAGCTGGTATCGAAGGCGGTTGAAACCTCGGCAACCATTCAGGATGAGACCAGTTCACAGGTGGCGGGGAATTCGGTACTCAAAGAAAATATACAGAATTTCATTGATCACTGCGCCCGGATACAGGTCCTGACAGGCGAGCAGCTGGAGGCAAACAGAGCGATCTACGGTTCCCTGTCGGGACTGAAAGATCTGTCCGAAAAGGGCCGCATTCTGGGAGGGAACCTGGAGACAGTCATCTCCGGCTTTTCACTCTAGGACCGGTTCAGGGAGTCGATGGCGTCTTCCAGCTCTTTCCGGGAGATCCGGAAATGGTTCAGCCGGGCCAGAAACTGTTTGCCGTTGCCGTATCCGATCCTCAGAATCTGTCCAAGAGCCTCCCGGCGGCTCCGGGAACCATCGCCGCCGCTCAAACCATAGTAATCCATATCTTCCAGGGTGAACTCATCAGCCTCATCGGTCATTTTGTAGCGGGCCTTCTCCAGAGCCGAACGGATGGCTTCGCTGGAGGCGTTTTCCACCCCTATGTTGTCCTTCTTTGTCCCTTCCGACCGTGAGATGTAGGCATGTTTGACATTGGGTACGGCTTTTTCTATGGTCTCACGGATCTGGCGTCCCGCATGGTCCGGATCGGTGAGAACGATGACCCCGACCCTCTCGCTGGCAAAACGGATCTTGTCCAGTGTCTTCGCCGACCGGACGGCAAAACCGTGCACCGGCAGAACCTCCGCATCAACGGCTTTCTTGACGGCGGCCACATCATCAACACCCTCAACAACGATCAGCTCCTGAATCTTCATGACCCTTCACTGCCGGCGGGAACCCACTCATACCAGTCCCGGATGGAGAGGAACTCCGCCCAGAGATCGGTTCTGGCTCTGTCACCAGCCGGGGAGTCTTCATCCAGAGCCGCCGTGGCGTCCAGAAGCCTGCCGATCCGGCGGCTTTGAGGAATATGATCGATCCGGCTGATAAAGTCGGTGCCGGCCAGACGGTCGAGCATATGCAGATAGACGCTGTTCATGATCAGAGAGGCATCGTACACCGTCTTGGGACTGTACAGACGGACCTCTTCCTTCTGAGCCGCCAGGAAATCCCGGAACTGCTGTTCCAGGACCGTCTGCCGGGCCTCAAGAAGGTCGGGCATCTCTTCATAAATGGCTTTCTGAATATAGATGTCCGCCGGCTGGCTGATGAGCTGATTGACAACGCCGAAGATCCAGGCGCGGACAATCTCATCT
>QKJO01000099.1 GCA_003249275.1 Spirochaetaceae bacterium | reverse complement strand
CTCCTAACGATTTAGAAATTGTATCCGGTTTCAAGTCAGGCCTTTTAAGCCTCTTCGTTCCCCTTCATCCAGGCCTAAGTGCCTCAGCCGAATTTTCCGGAAATATACTCTTCCGTCTTTTTGCTCTTCGGGTTGAAAAAAATCTCGTCAGTAGGGCCGAACTCTTCAATCCGCCCATGCAGAAAAAATGCCGTTTTATCTGAAATACGGCCGGCCTGCTGCATATTGTGGGTAACAATTACAATTGTATAGTTCTTTTTCAGCTCGTCAATTAAATCTTCAATCCTCGAAGTGGAGATGGGGTCCAGGGCCGAGGTGGGTTCATCCATGAGAACAACATCGGGTTCAACAGCCAGAACTCTGGCGATGCACAGTCTCTGCTGCTGTCCTCCCGACAGTCCCAGCGCGGGTTTGTGCAGTCTGTCCTTGACTTCATCAAACAGGGAGGCCTGGATGAGGCTCTTTTCGACAATATCATGAAGCTTGGCCCTGTTCTTGATCCCGTGGGTCCGGGGGCCGTAGGCGATATTGTCAAATATGGACATGGGAAAGGGGTTGGGTTTCTGAAATACCATGCCCACCTTCTTTCTCAGCTCGATCAGGTCCCATTCGGAGTAGATGTTCTTGTCGTCGTAGTTGATGGTACCGTCGATTTTGACGATATCAATCAGGTCGTTCATCCGGTTGAGGGTTCTTATGAAGGTGGACTTTCCGCAGCCTGAAGGACCGATCAGGGCGGTCACCTCTCTCTCCTTGACTTCTATATCAACATTGTGGAGGGCCTGAAAATCCCCGTAAAACAGGTTCAATCCATCCACTTTGATTTTATTATTCGCATTCATGTTCGATTTACTCCTTGGCTTACATGCCGGAATTTTTGTTGACCGTCTTGATGATCCTGGTAGTAGACAGGTTCGTTATCAGGATGATGATGACCAGGACGGCCGCTGTGGCAAAGGTCCTGTCAAAAGAGACTGCTTCGGAGAACAGCATATACAGATGGAGGGAGAGGACCCGGGCCGATGATGACGGTCCCGACACCAGATCGTAGTTGGAGCCCAGAGTGTAGATCAGAACAGCAGTCTCTCCCACAGTCCGTCCGACAGCCAGGATAATTCCCGTGAGGATGCCCGATGATGCGGCCGGTAGAACCACCTTGACGATGGTCTGCAGCTTCGTCGCTCCCAGAGCAAGTGATCCCTCTCTCAGAGACTGGGGCACCGATTTCAGCGCCTCTTCGGTGGTCCGGATGATCGTGGGGAGCACCATGAGGGTTACAGTCAGGGTACTGGATATGAATCCGATACCGAATCCCAGAATCCGGACGAAGAAGATGAATCCGAAGAGTCCGAATACGATGGACGGGATACCCGCCAGGGTCTCCGTTCCCATACGGAGGAATCTGAGAACCCTCCCCTGTTTCGCATATTCCACCATAAAGATCGCCGCCATAACGCCGACGGGTGTTGAAAACAGGATGGTGAAAAGGATCAGAAAGAAGGTGTTGATGATGATATAGGAGATACCGCCCCACTGACCCGAACGGGCCGGAGCCTCAGTGATGAAGTGCCAGGTCAGATTCAGTCCAGACTCATGCCGGAGAACGGGAACAAAGGAAAGCTGTTCCTCTTCCAGAAGTCCGTTGGGAGCCAGAGCAGCCGCTCCGTTATTGCTTTTGATCAGCGAGAAAAACTCATCCTTCGATGAAGCGGTCAGGACGGGAACGTCTGTACCCGAACCTGCGGGCAGTGCCCCCCAGGATTCTCCCGAATCGTATCTGACCAGAACGACAGGCAGATCGATGCCGCCGACTTCCTTCCAGTTGGCGACTCTTCCGGAAAGCAGGGCGTTCTCATCCTCCGACGTCAGTTCCCGGAGCATGCGTCCATCCTGAAGCTGCATGACAGAATCGTTCACGGCAACGGAAAGCCTTCTGACACCCAGGACTTTCACTCCCTTCGGCAGGTCTCCGGCAAGGGAAGCCGGTATAAATCCGAGAGCACCGGGAGTCATGGACACCTTCTGGATCATATCCTCCCAGGAGCTGACACTTTTTACATTTTTGCTGTAGTCATCCAGACCGGAACCCGTGAGGATGAACTGTTTGACAGCTTCGGAGAAATCGCCTGCTTTTTTATTGACCAGCGGAACCACTTTGAGGTCCTGCTGATTGTAGAATCCCCAGTTTTCAGCCCTTGTTTTATTGTAGAGTTTTCTCAAACCTTCCGCATAAATATCTTTGGAACGGATTTTTGAGTTGATAATAAACACCGCATCTTCGTCCGAACCGGCCAGATTGACGGCAGTTTCCACCTGATTCGTCACGTTATAGGGAACATGGTTGTCGTACCAGAACCCTTTGACCATAAGATAACCGATGATCCAGACAAGGATGGCTATGGTCATGGCGGCCAGAAACCAGATAACACTCTTGGCGATAAGTTCCTGCCTTCTGATTTTGACAGACTGGGGGGAGGAAAACGCCCGGGATTTACCGTTTTTAACGGTGACAGATTGTGCCGAAGTCATTTACACATCCTCTCTTACTGCTTTTTTCATGAGGTACTGGACCAGAGAGTTGATCCCCAGAATAAAGACGAACAGTACGATGCCCGTGGTGAACAGACTCACAGCATGATCGTCGGCCGCATATTTCATATCCGTGGCAATATTCATCGTCAGTGTTCTCGTGAGGGAGAGAGGGCCTTTAGGCATGGTGACGGCATTACCGGCCACCATGAGAACGGCCATGGTTTCACCTATGGCCCGTCCCATACCCAGAACAATTCCCGCCAGGATGCCCGATCGGGCGGTGGGGATCATGACTCTGTAGATCGTCATCCAGTGGGTGGCGCCCAGAGCCAGAGATCCCTCCTTCAGTTCATGAGGAACCGCCCTTAGAGAAACTTCCGTAATGTTGATGATTGTTGGGAGGGTCATAATGGCCAGAACGATGCTTGCCGTAAGGACTCCCAGGCCGGTGGGACTGTCAAAGAGCCGCCTTACCACGGGAGAAATGGCGATATAACCGAAAAGCCCGTAGATGACCGAGGGGATACCTGCCAGAAGTTCAACGACGGCTCTCAGGATATCAGCGAATTTTCCTTCGGCCATCTCGGCCATGAAGACACCCACAGCCAGACCGATGGGAACGGAAAGCAGAAGGGCGCCGAATGTGACCCATACAGATCCCATGATGAAAGCCAGAATACCGTACTGGGGCGGATCCGCTGTGGGAGCCCAGTTGCTTGTAAACAGAAATTTCAGGGGATTAACCTTGGAAAACAGGGGCAATCCCTCCTGGAAAATGAAAATCGTAATGAAAATAACACTGACAACGGAAATAAACGCGCTGAGAAGCAGTATTTTTTCTACCGTATTTTCCAGAAAACTTTTTGAAGACTTCAAGACATCTTCTCCTCTAGTATGATGAAATGGGGCCGGGGTGCTACGCACCATCCCTTTAACTCATTTCTTCTTGGAATTTCATTTACTCACATTCTCTACTCACAAAACAGGGTTATTGTTAGGGTCATGTTAGAATATGGTTAAATTGATAACGCAAAAAAAAGGGCCGCCTCACGAGGCAGCCCCTGCAATTATGATTCTTTCAGGATCAGCTGTTCAGGGGAATGAACTTCTCTTCTTTAACAATCTCCTGACCTTCGTCGGAGAGGATGTAATCGATAAACGCTTCTTCCAGTGAACCTGCGGGAACCTTGCCTTTGGTGAT
>QKJO01000208.1 GCA_003249275.1 Spirochaetaceae bacterium | reverse complement strand
TGAGACATGAAAACGGAAGAACTTTTGAAACTGGCCATAGTAACCGGCGGAAAATCCTTCGATGTCCCGGGGTTTCATAACCTTTTCCGCGGTATGACATCGATCGTTCCCTACATTCAGCACATCGATGACTACGCATCCTCAGGCAGGGAAATCAGAGAGACCTACGACGGCGTCCTCTTCTTTATATTCATGAGAGAGCCTCCCTCCGACCGGGGGATCCCGGCTTACTGCGGAACTCCAGAAACCGCTCTCAGGGAAATTCTTGAGATCAGACAGGGCATCATTCTGATGCATCACAGCTGCCTCTCCTTCCCGGGATGGGATTTCTGGGACGACCTGTGCGGTCTTCATCCCCGCCGCCTTGATTCCTACAGCCATGATGAATCCGTCCCCGTCCGGGTCTGCTTTCCGCCCCACCCTGCAACGGAGGGACTCACCGACTGGACCATGACCGATGAGATCTACAAAATGGCCGAGCCTTCTCCGGACTGTACGGTAGTGCTGGAATGCGGTCATCCTCAAAGTATGAAGGCGCTGGCCTGGACGGCGCATCGCGGAAGAAACAGGCTGTTCAATACACTCTCGGGACACGACGGGCAGTGCTGGAGGAATCCCTGTTTTGTAAGGCTGCTGGAACAGGGCATCCGCTGGGCCTGCGACAAATAGTAAATCAGACTTTTTTCATACGGTATAAAAATCGTTCATTTTTTAGCGAAAATCTGCTTGTAAAGTGAGCAAGCTAAGTTAAAATTAACTGTAATCATTTAAGATTTCAATTGAAAATCACGGGAGTCATACTATGTTCAAATCACTCAAGTGGAAAATGGCCATGCAGATCCTGCTCTTCAACATTCTGCTCCTGGGTATCATCGTCTCCTTTATGCTGACCTTCAGCATCCGGCAGATCACATCCAATGTGAACGATATACTGGACAGGGAAGCGGACAGGACAGCTTCGCAAATTGACAATTTTTTTACAAATCTGATGGATCAGTCCCGAATTCTGGCTCTCGGCGTCAAGGCTAACATGGACAACCCTGAATACTTCCCCCTCTATCAGAAAGCCATGCTTGAACTGGTCACTTCTGATCCTGCCGTGGACAATGCCTTTATCACAACCACCGGAGAGTTCTCCAAAGGTCTGATGGGCCTCAGGAATGCGATCGTGGGAGCGGGAAATTTCGGAGGAAAGTATATGATTCCTCCCCAGCAGATCTTCAACTATCCCGATGCACCCTGGTATGATCCCTCCAAACCGGCCTTCGATATCAGCGATCCAAGCCCCGGCAACCCGAACTACAACGACTTTGCACGGACCATGTACAAGGACATGAGCTACAATGAGATCACCAACCGTTTCGGCATGGGCATCAGTTATCTGGTCAGTGACGCCGCAGGAAGACCCCAGTATACCCATGTACTCACAGTAGCCCTGGACGGTTTGAATGAAATTGTCAAAGGGAGCGTCCTGGGCGAAGGCGGACGGTCAGCGGTCTTTAACAACAATTCGGAAAGGATCATATCAGATCCCACCAATGAGGACCGGGTCAAAAACGTCATAACCCTCGAAAAGTGGCTTGAACTTGAAAACAATAAAACTCTCAAAGAGAACTATCAGAATATAATTGCAGGCAAGAGCGGATTTTTCAGAGACAAGTCCACCGGTGTCGACACCTACTATCTCTACAGAAGTCTTCCGGGCACAGGATTCCACCTGATCATGGAAACTCCGAGCGCCCAGTTTCTCGGCCCCATCGTCCGGTTCAAGTACATCGTCTTCTTTCTGGTGGCCCTCGGTCTTCTGGCCAGTTTCTTCATCGCCTACTTCCTGGCAAACAACTTCACCAGACCCATTATTTCCATCTCGGATGTGATGAACCGGTTTGCCCAGGGCGAGATCGAAGTGGACGCCATGAAAGAGAGAAATGATGAAATCGGCAGACTTCAGTCAGACGTGATGAAGATGAGCCGCAAGTATATCAAGATCATGAGCGACATCCGGAGCTCCACCCAGTATGTGGCCATGGGGGCTAATCAGATCGCCGAGACTACGGAACAGCTCTCCTCGGGAGCCAATGAACAAGCCGCCAATACGGAAGAGGTCTCCAGCTCCATGGAAGAACTGGCCTCCAACATCAGCCAGAACTCCGAAAATGCCCAGGTGGCCGACAAGATTGCCGTGGCCGTGGCCAAAGATGCCGAAAGCGGAGGAGAGATGGTTCAGAGGACTGTCATCGCCATGGAGAGCATCGCAAACAAGATCGATATTATCGAGGAAATTGCCCGGAATACGAACCTCCTGGCCCTGAATGCCGCCATTGAAGCGGCCCGGGCGGGAGAAGCAGGAAAGGGATTTTCCGTAGTAGCCTCGGAGGTGAGAAAGCTGGCTGAAAATTCGGCAAAAGCTGCGGCCGAGATAACGGAGATCACTGCCGCCAGTGTTACCGAAGCCAAGCAGGCGGGAGAGATGATTACCAAACTGGTTCCCCAGATCAAGAAAACGGCTGAGCTTATTCAGGAGATTACCTCGGCCAGCCATGAACAGTCTTCCGGAGCCGAACAGATCAATCAGGCGATCCAGCAGCTGGATCAGGTCATACAGCAGAATGCAGCCGCCGCAGAGGAGATGGCCAGCATGGCGGACGGTCTTAAAAATCAGGTGGTCACCATGGAGAAAGGAGTGGACTACTTCAAGTTCAAAAACAGGAACTCTGAAGAGACCGCTCCGGCAAGAGCTCCCAGGCAGCTCCCCGGGGTTCAAAAGCCAGTCAGAGTGATTGAGCAGAAAAAAGAATCCGTTGATGTTATGGAGGACCATGAGGACTTCAGGGACTTTGAAGAATTCTGATCATTGAGTGGAAATAAAAACAGCGCCGAGGGGCGCTGTTTTTTTTCGATTCATACAAGAAAAAGAGGCTTGATATGCCTTTCATAGAGATTCAGGGTCACATTTTTAGCGATGATCCCGGCATTCTGTTCCAGTGCATCCAGATAGGATGCCCCCATCTCCGCCGCGACCTTGTACCCCACATGCAGCAGCTGTCTGAAGTTCAGATTATAGTCTTTGCATTTCAGGTCATGCCGGAGTGCATTGACATACTGGTCGCTCGTCCAGCCGTCTACTTCATCGGGTGAAGGCAGCCGGGCCTTATCGATGTCGATGACGGTGGCATAGGGTGCCGCCAGTTCGTCATAACGGCCGAAAGCGGCCCGGTAGACATCTTTGGCCATCTTCAGTCCCGAACCGCCGCTCTCGGCCAGACCGATCAGTTCTTCAAGCCAGGTAGTTCCCGCCGTCTTGAGATGAACTCCCGCATTGTGTTTTTTAAGATTTCTGTTGATGGAGGGATAGATTGAAAACTTGTCGCTTCCCGAGTGGACGCTCAGCTTCAGATTGGCAGGCAGACCGAACTCCCTGACCGCCCAGGTTATGACGGCGATATCATCGTTGAACTCTTTATCGAACTGATCCACATCGCCCACATAATCCACACCCTTATTGAAGCGTCCCGTAAATTTGGGGGCAATGGTCTGGAGAGGAATGCCCTCGGCAGCGATGGCGGAGAGGATGAACAGAAGCTCCTCGGGAGTCTGGGGCGCATCTGTCTCATCCATGGAGACTTCGGTTATGAAATTGTCCGCCCCCTTCCGGTCTTTGATATGCTCATAGATCCTTTTTGCCTCACCGACGGCATAGAGATACCTTTCGGCTATGGATCTGATCTTTTCCTCCGTGATG
>QKJO01000063.1 GCA_003249275.1 Spirochaetaceae bacterium | reverse complement strand
CAGCAGAATCCACTTTCTGTACTGATTGACGATATCTCTTGCAGTCTGGGGATTCCTGATGGACTCTCTGATGCCCGGCAGGAGCAGATCCTGCCAGAGAAGTGTCCACTGGGGGAGTATCTCGGGATGCCGGCTGAATTCACCCTTCAGGGGAATAAAGGATCCGAGGGCGGGGAAGTAGCTGACAAGGATGGTGCGGTTGACTGTCTCGGAGGATGAAATTCCTCCCATAAAGGCAAAGCTGTCGTCCCTGTTTCTTCCCGTCAGTCTCAGATAGTCATCCCAGGTTTTATCGGTCAGGAGCCAGCTGAGAAAGGCTTTGGCGCCTTCCTGATTTTCTGAAGTCAGGGGAATTCCTGCCGAGAGGATGGAGATGCTCTGAATACCCCCTCCGATAGTAAGCGGCCTGGCCGAAAGGCCCCGGCTGATGCTGTCCGGAAGCATGGCCCACTGTGAAAGAGGCAGGACCGAGTAGGCGATCCTTCCGTTTTTAATGAGTCTGTAATCGGGTATGTATCGGTATTTTTCGTTGAACTTCAGATCCAGTTCCAGGCTTCCGTTCGCATCG
Organism: Spirochaetaceae bacterium; assembly: GCA_003249275.1. The sequence goes on along the minus strand of QKJO01000063.1, from coordinate 3,196 downwards.
CTTATCCAGGATATAAGACTGTTCAGGTTGTTTCGCAGATCCTCAAGGTTCTGATTGTCCATATCGTCCTGAAAGGATGAAACGCCCGAAAGGAAATAGGCCGTCAGAAAGGAATCGGACCAGAGGGGTGAAAAGACACAGTGAGTCAGGAGTCCATCCGCCGATCTGTTGAATCCGGCCGACGCCGGGGCAATCTCCTCCCAGGAGAAAAATTTACTCTCTCCCCGGATGCTGTCTGCTATGATGACGGGAAAGTCAAGGGAGAGCGGGATGGTTCTGAGAGAGGTGTCCATGATGCCGGTTCTCAGAATTTCCGGATAAACGGCCTTCACAAAGTCCAGATTTCTGAAGCTGTCCAGACTGATCATGCGGTCTTTATAACTTTGAAGGGCGCGGCTCAGGATGACATCATTCTCTCCGGGATTAACCGCTTCTCCCTTTGCCGAGGCATAGATGAAGGTCGCTTTATAGAGAGACTGGGTCTGGTTGAAGAGGTTCACAAGCTCAACGGCCTCGGGAAGGTCGGAATAAACCCTGATTTCTGTTTTGTCTCTGGAACATCCTGCGGTCAACAGGATCAGTCCGGTTAAGATTATCGCACCCGCTTTTCTAAACATGAATATGACTGTAGGCAAGTCCTTCCGGGTTGTCAATAAGAGAGGGTACAGGGTATTAATAGTCTCGTGTTATTCAGACAGTACAGTCAGTATCTCAAACAGAAATACGGGGAGACGGTATACAGAATCGGAGTGGACGGCGGATTTTCCTGCCCCAACAGGGGACGGAACAGGAATTCACCCGGTTGTTCCTACTGTGATGTGTACGGTGTGCGTTCCGCCTATATCGGTGAAGATTTTCACTCCCTGGATGAACAGATACGCAGGTCCATCGCCGTCATGAAAAACCGCTACAAGGCGGAGAAATATATTCTCTATTTTCAGGCCTATTCCAGCACATGGGGACCCGTCGACAAGCTGAAGGAGATCTATGACCACGGTCTGTCACTCGGCAATTTCGTCGAGCTGGTTGTTTCCACCAGGCCGGACTGTATCAGCAGGAAAACCGCTGAACTTCTCGGTTCCTATATTACGAAGGATTTTGATGTCTGGGTCGAACTGGGTCTTCAGTCCGCCCATGACCGAACTCTGGAGCGAATCAACAGAGGGCACAGCAGAAAACAGTTTGAAGAGGCCTTCCGGCTCCTCCGCTCGGCAGGTGTGAAAATTGCCGTTCATCTGATCTTCGGTCTGCCCGGTGAGGACCGGAACGAGATTCTTGAAAGCGTGGACTACCTGGCATCCCTCAAGCCTGAGGGTGTCAAATTCCATAACCTTCATATTCCCACGGGTTCGCCCCTCTACGGCGAGTATGAAGCCGGAGAGCTTTCCTTTCCCGACAGCCGCCGTCACGCCGGATATGTAGCCGATGCTCTGGAGCGTTTTCCGGAGGATACCATCATCATGAGGATGACTACGGATACACCTCATCAGCGACATAAAATTCCCGGCAGTTTCCTGAATAAATCTTCCATATACAAGCTTGTGGAGGAAGAATTGTTGAAAAGAGGATCAAGACAGGGGTTTAATCACCTCTGATGGGGCTATGAGTTTTTCATATTTAAGAGTATTATAAGAGAGATCTTTTGGAGGATAATTGTGCCCGTTTTTGATTATGACGTTTTCGATATGCTGGATGAGGTCCGCAAACATTACAGAAGCAATATGAGCAATACCTTTATCCGTTCTGCCCTGCTCTCGATGGATATGCCCTATGATCAGAGGAACGCCATAGAAAATCTCACGGACAAGCTGGAGATGTATAAAAACCAGGGGTACAGATTCGAAGAGCTTTATATCGGCATCTACTCCATGGCCGTCTTTATCTATAAGGCCAGACTGGAAGTCATTCCCGGATTGAAGAGGAGCAGCTTTCTCAGAGATGCATCTCCGTCGGAGAAGGTGCTTGCCGATATGGCCGCAGACAATCTGAAAGCCAATATCAATATCCTGGCCGACCGTCTGAATGAACTCTATCTCAAGGTCGTCCGTCTGGATGTCAAATCCCATCAGGTGAAGAGTCCCGTGTATACGAGGATGGAAGAGCTGGACAAGCTCGGACAGCTTCTGACCTCTAGTGTTCCCGGTCTGGCCTGATTCTGTCCAGAACCCATAGGGCCGCGTCCCTGATTCCCGGATCATCCGAGTCTTTCAGTTCCTTCACTCTGTCATAAATTCCCCTCTCTCCCGATGAAAGCAGGGAGAGGAGGGCATTTCTGATCATGGAACTGCCTTTAAACCATCCCATGCCCATGGCGGTCCCCCTGAAACGGGCCTTCACGTCCTCTTCGGAGCGGCTGAGATAGAATGTAAGGTCGGGAATCGGGTCGATGCTGCCTCTTTCAATGAGGGTTCCTTCCGGGACTCTTCTGTTCCACGGACAGACGTCCTGACAGACCGTACAGCCGTAGATCCTGCTGCCCCAGACCTTTTTGAGTCTGTCGGGAACGATCCCTTCCGTGCTGGTCCAGTGCTGCAGGCAGTTTTCTCCGTTCAGTTTATAGTCCTTCAGAGCCCCTCCCGGGCAGGCGTTTTCGCAGGCTCTGCAGCTGCCGCATCCGGCTGTGACGGGTCCTGCGGAATAACCGGATTCATCCAGTTCGAGGGGCAGGACCATTCCGGCCAGAAGACCTCTGCTTCCGTAGTTTTGGTTGATGAGGAGTGTGTTTCTTCCCAGAAAACCGAGTCCGGCGGCTTCGGCCATTTTTTTCTCAGGAAGGGCGGAGTTGGAAAAAAGACGGACATCCTTCTTTGAAAAGTCTGAAAACGGGGAACCCGCATTCCTCAGAGCATCCTTCATTCTGAAGATCATCTCTTTGTAGTAGTTCCTGACGGCGAAAGCGGAAATACTGCCCCCCGCCGTCTGCCGGAAGGGAAACAGGGCAATGATTACGGTGCTGCCGGGGGGCATGCCGGTTTTGCCGAGAATAAACTCTTTCAATTCGCCGGACGGGACCGGGGCGGACTGGAAGAATCCCTGACCGGTAAGTGCTGATATAATTGGTTTGCAGTTCAGCCTTTGTTCCCTTTCCAATACTCTTTCTCCGTTGACAGCAGGTCCAATTTACCCTAAATTAAGGACATGGTCAAAATCATGTCCCCGAAAAATCCGGGAAAGATGGTGGTATGAGTTTTTTAGA
>QKJO01000109.1 GCA_003249275.1 Spirochaetaceae bacterium | reverse complement strand
GTCCCGACAGAGAAGATCCCGAATCGGTCAGTGAAGACAGATCAAAACCGGGAGTCTTGTCCATATACCAGGCATAAACGAGCTGCATGTCGAATCCCGGAGATATATGATAGTACCGGGCATACAGGGAGTGGGCGGCATCGGTCAGCCAGGCGGGATTGGTGAACTCCAGGATAAGTGCGCTGTCTGATCCCGTACCGTATACCTCTCCTTTAGGCTCGTAATCGGGTCGGGGAATGGGTTCGTAGATCAGCTCGATGGTGTCGTCAAAATTGGGATAGAACTGGATCTGCACCATCAGATCCGCCCTTTTGGGATCATAGGGGTCATCCAGACTGAGATTGGTCGTGTTGCTGCCGTTCAGGATGTTCAGAGGACTGAAGGCATCGGCAAAGCCGAAGGTCTCGAATTTCTGTCCCACCGTAAGATCAAAGTTCCCCAGAGGGGCCGTAATATAGGCCTCCCTCAGGATGTTTTCGGGAGCGGTGAATTCCTCCCTTCCTATGGGCTGATACCAGAAGTCGGCCGATAATTCCAGATCGAGAAATCCGCCCGGGAGGGCCGTTCGGAGTTCGGGCTGCAGAAAGTAGCGGTTTCTCAGATTTTGATAGTCTTCTCCCGGTTCGATGCGGCCGTAGTAATCCGCAAAGGTGAGGAGTCTGAAATCAGCCGGAAAGGACAGGACCGCAGCCGAGAGAAAAAGGAATGCAGTGATGAGACGGATCTTCATTTATCTGTTCCTCAGGTAGCGGGTGGTGAAGATGTCCTCATCGATCTCGTTCATGTTGTAGTCGTAAAAGTTGAGGATCGATTTATGATCGGTCTGAACATTGTGCATAACGATGTTGGTCGGATAAACCGAACTGCCGTAGGACAGGGTGTCCTTCACTCTGTAAGTTTTGAGCAGCTTGCCCGATAGATCATAGTAGTCGCGGGCATAGAGAAAGTAGTTGTCCTTGCTGATGTAGTTTATAAGATAGCTGTATCCCATCTCCTGCTGCTTCTTCTGATCACGGGCCCAGTCCTTGACCACATAGCAGAGCCTGCCGTCGACCACTTCCTCGCCGATCATCTCTCTGTCGTAGTCTTCCAGGGTTCTGAGGATGAAGTCGGAATAGGTGAAATCGCTGCCCATGAAGTACCCGCCCCCCGACTGCTCCAGAGAGACCCTTTTGATCCGTTTGACGGCGGGAAGATAGATCCACATATTGCTCGGCTCTCCATTAAAGTAGGTATTGAGGAGTATCCCCGTGTCACGTACGGTGGGTGGAAAATCAAAGAGAAAGAGCATGTTCAGCTGTTCGTCGCTGACCTGTTTCTGATAGGCTCTGGCCTCGATCTCCCTGCTGTCTCCCTTCTGGGAGATCATCTCAACCTTGATGGACCCGGACAGATTGGAGAACTCATGGACTTTGGAATACTTATCCATGATGGAAGCCAGGCTCTCTTCGGCCTGAAGGGAGAAGACAACGGCAAGGCTGAAAAGAAGGGGGATTATTTTTTTCATATATTTACCTCTTTTATGTTTTTCTTCGGCAGTGCGAGAAGGGGTAGGAGGAACATGCTCAGAAAGTAGGAGACGATGAGCGATGTGATCAGCAGCACTCCCAGGTTCCTGGCTCCCCTGAAGGAGGAGAGCAGGAGGACGGCAAAGGAGAAGAGGGAGGTCAGGAAACTCAGAAAAATGGGGATGCCGCTGTAGTTGACGATGTACCCGTACCCCTTCTCGAGAAGATTTTCCTCCTTCATGGTTTCTATGGCAGCCAGGGTATGGATGCTGTAATCAATCACAAGTCCGGTTATGATGGCGACAAAGATGATGGAGAAGGTATCGATGCTCAGGGAGGCTCCGGCAATGATGCCGAATGAGAAGATCATGCTGAAAACAGCCGGTATCAGACTGAGCAGGGCCAGGCGGACATTCCGGTAGAAAAGCAGGACGGTCAGGAAGATCAGCAGGCTTCCGAAGAAGAAGGAGAAGATCCAGTTCCCGCTGAGCTTCCGCTGTTCCGAACTCAGTTCGTCGGCCATGCCGTAGACGGCAAGGGACCATCCGTCGGGGAGAGATTTCTGCAGCTCTTCCACTGTTTCCTTGAATCTGTTCAGATCTTCCACATTTCTGTAGTAGAGCATTCCCTTGATTGAAAAGTAGCGGTTTGAGGCATCCAGCAGAGATTCATACTCCAGAGGATCGACGGAGGAGGAGTAGTAGAGCAGATACTGTTCGATCAGCATGGGGTAGATATCATCGAAGGCCGTATCCGTCAGAAGGGTTTCCTCGGAACCCTGAAAAAAGTAGTTCATCCTCTTCAGAACGGTGAGAAGGGAGTAGGAGTATCCCACCGTCTCATCCTCATCCATGATCCTGTGCATTCCGTCCATTTGAAGGATTGTCTCTTTGGAGAGGATTCCGCCCTGCTCTCCCGTGTCCACTTCCATGAAGAAGGGAACGGTTCCGAAAAACTCCCTGTTGATGAGGGTGTCCGCTTTCTTGACCGTATTCTTTTCGGGGAGCTGCTCAATGGGGTAGGGTTCGATTCTGAGCCTGGACAGCTGGAAAGCACCCCAGACGCCCAGTATGAGGACGATGATGTAGACGGCTTTTCTGTTCTTCTGAATAAAGGTGAAGACCCGGATCTGTACGTCCCTGAACCGGGGCAGGATTGTTTTTTCAGTCTTTTTGAATTCCAGATAGGGGAGCCAGAGAAAGACACCGGCAAAGGTCAGGACGATGGATGAGGCAATCAGGCTGCCCAGCTGGAGATGGCCCGACCCGTTCAGGAAGATGAGGGAGAGAAATCCCGTCAGAGTGGAGAGCACCGTCAGAGTCAGGGGGAAGAGGAGTCTTTTCCGGACGCTGGGTCCCCCCGTTCCCACTGTCTCATAAAAATAGTGGTAGAAGTAGTGGATGAGGTAATCGCTGAGAAGTCCCATGCCGAAGACGGGGATAAGGAGAATCAGGGGTGAGTCCTCCATTCCCAGAAACCGGATGAATGAATAGGAAACCCCTCCTGACAGGAGGATCAGGAACCAGGACAGGCCAATGGCTTTCCAGTTGCGGAGGCTCAGAAACACGGCCATGACGAGGATGAACAGAAGGGGCAGAAAGACGGCGATATCCTTTGTGAGGAGTTTTTCAGTTTCGGCAAGAATGGGCGACCGGCCCGTATAGTCGAAGGGCAGGCGGGTGCCGAACAGCTTCTGGAGATCCGCCAGTTCCCCGTCGATCAGTCCCGGCGAGACGCTGTTTCCGAAATAGACATGAAAAAGAAGGGTATCCATGGTCCCGTTGATGTAGGGCTGAAGTTCGGGATAGAGTCCGATCCGGCCGGGCAGTTCTCTGATGAACTCATCTGTTATCAGGTTCCGGTCCCGGGGGATGATTCTGCTGACGATGATATCATCATCCATGGTCATGATGACGCTGGCGCTGATCAGGGAATCCACCTTCGTGACCCCCTGGAGGGAGGTGAACCCCTCTTCCAGATCCAGAAGGGACCGGAAGGTTCCGGGATCGGTGATTCCTGTTTTTTTGATGTCCACGACGGCCACCACTACGTTTTTCTGGGGAACCAGAAGATTAGTGCCTGTATCGGCATACACGGCAAGTTCTGCCGGTTTTCTTTCCGGAGCAAGCAGGATGAACATAAGAAGTAAAGAACCAGTGACTATCAGATAACCGTATTTTTTCAGCATACACGAGCCTTATCAACCTACCATTTCAATCTTTTAATCTGTTACAGATTATCGCTGTTGTCTCTGATTC
>QKJO01000167.1 GCA_003249275.1 Spirochaetaceae bacterium | reverse complement strand
AACAATTTCCTCTTCCAGAGCAAAACCTGTCTTACCGCCTTCTTCCGCAGTTTTCAACTGGAGCAGAACTCTCATGTTCGTGCCCTGAGACCGGCAGAGCTGAACCAGTTTCTCCGCCAGTTCTCTTGAATCAAGGGACTGGATGCAGTCAAAAGCAGCAAGAGCGGGTTTGATTTTATTTTTCTGGAGATGGCCGATGAGATGAAGATCCACATCATCCGGCAGAGACTTGAATTTTTCAGCAGCTTCGGCAACCCGGTTCTCTCCAAAGAGTCTCTGACCGGCGGCATAGGCCTCAGCTATCAGTTCAAGAGGCTGGGTCTTACTGACAGCCATGAGCGAGATATCCTGCGGCCGTCTTCCGGCCTTCTGTGCTGCGGTTTCAATAGAAAGACGGATTTCTTCAAGGTTGTTTCGAATACTCATATCATTAATCTATCACAGCAATCCCGATATGGAAAAGAGAGGATCACCGGGAACCGTTCAGAAGTCCTTCAGAAGCCGTCAATGCCTGTTCTCTGGTGGAATAACTGTTCAGAGAGCTGTCCTGAACCCAGCCTTTGAGCTTGTCTTTACTGATGAAATACCAGAGAGTGCTTGTTCCGTTCTTAATGATATAATGAACCGTTTCAATCTTGACAAGATCGCCCTTGCGGAGGGTTGTTATGATATGCTGATCGTTATCCGGTTCCTTGTTGATCTTCAGGTAGGAAACATTCACGACACCCCAGCTGGTTGTTCCCGTCATGATGGGCGTCGGTTCAAGAACAATATCGGGGACTTCCTGTTCCCTGGTACATGAAAGAAACAGAGAGAGGAGAATGAAAAAAAGCATAAAGGATTTCTTCATTTCCCTGTCCCCTTGAGTTCCGCTATTTCATCTCTCAGAACGGCAGCTTCTTCAAATTCCATATTTTTAGCCTTTTCCAGCATCTCTTTTTCCAGTGCCTTAATGAGTTTTTTCTTTTGAGACGGATCAAGCAGATTCACACTGTTTTTCATAACAGCTATGGTCATCTCTTCCGCCTTCTTTTTCTGATCCACTTTCCTGATCAGAATATCCTGTACAGATTTTTTGACGGTTTCGGGAGTTATCCCGTGTTCCTCGTTATAAGCCTGCTGAATCTGACGTCTTCTGTTTGTTTCTTTAATGGCTTCGGTCATGGCGATGGATTCTTTGTCCGCATACATGATAACCCTGCCGTTTGAATTTCTGGCAGCCCGGCCGATCGTCTGAATCAGTGAGGTAGCCGATCTCAAAAATCCAATTTTATCCGCATCCATGATGGCAATGAGTGAGACTTCCGGAATATCAAGCCCCTCACGGAGGAGATTGATTCCCACCAGAACATCAAATTTTCCCAGCCTGAGGTCTCTTATGATCTCGACCCGTTCAATTGTCTCCACTTCGGAATGCAGATAATTCACCTTGAGGCCGAGTTCTCCCAGATAGTCAGTCAGGTCTTCGGCCATCCGTTTCGTCAGCGTTGTAATCAGGACTCTCTCGCCTGTTTCTATGCGTTTCCTGATTTCACCGTAGAGATTCTCCATCTGGCCTTCGGTAGGCCTTACCTCTATTTGAGGATCCAGAAGACCTGTCGGTCTGATGATCTGCTCCACCACCAGTCCGGATTTATCGATCTCTTCCTGACGCGGTGTGGCGGACACATAAAGGACCTGCTTTTTAAAATCCTCGAACTCCGAATACACAAGAGGACGGTTGTCCAGTGCAGAGGGCAGTCTGAACCCGAAGTTCACAAGATTCGTCTTCCGCGAGCGGTCTCCTTCATACATGGCCCGGATCTGAGAGAGGGTGACATGAGATTCATCCACGATGGTCAGAAAATCTTTGGGAAAATAATCCAGAAGGACTTCTGGACGCTCCCCTGCTTCTCTTCCCGAGAGATGACGGGAATAGTTTTCTATTCCAGAGCAATAGCCCATCTCCTCCATCATTTCAAGATCGTATTCTGTGCGGGTTTTAAGCCTTTGAGCCTCCACGATCTGTCCCCGGGCTTCAAAAAACTCTACCTGATGGGTCAGTTCCTCCCTGATGTCATGGAGAGATTTATGAATCCGGTCTTCCGGCATGACAAAATGTTTGGCCGGATAGACCGTACACATGGGCAGATCTTCCATGATCTCACCTGAGACCGGATTGAATCTCCGCAGAGACTCTATCTCATCCCAGTCAAAGCTGATTCTGTAGGCTTCTTTCAGATAAGCGGGGTACAGTTCCAGAACATCACCTCTGACTCGGAATTTACCTCTCTCCAGAACCATGTCGTTCCGTTCGTACTGAAGGGAGATCAGGTTTCTGATAATTTCGTCACGGTTGTAGGTTTCCCCCCTGAGCAGCTGTATTCTCATATCCTTATAGGATGAGGGATTTCCCAGTCCATAGATACAGCTGACGGTGGACACAATCAGAACATCGGGACGCTCCATCAGACTCATGGTGGCAGACAGGCGCATTCGATCTATTTCATCATTGATGGAGGAATCTTTTTCTATGTAGAGATCCCGGGAGGGCACATAAGCTTCCGGCTGGTAATAATCATAGTAGGAGACAAAATACTCTACGGCATTATGAGGAAAAAAGTCCTTGAATTCCCGGTACAGCTGAGCAGCCAGAGTTTTATTATGTGAGATCACAAGGGTCGGTTTCTGGAGTCGTTCCACAATTTTTGCCATGGTGAAGGTTTTACCCGAACCGGTTACGCCCTGAAGCGTGGCTCTCTCCGCTCCGGTCAGAAAAGCTTCAGAGAGTTTCTCTATGGCATTGATCTGATCTCCGGCAGGGTCAAAAGGAGAAACGACTTTAAATTTTTCCATATACTGCAGGTCCCCCCCCGGGATGATTGTTTGGACTCAGTTTGTCGGACGTTCTGATAGAACCACTTTAAGTTTCCGGACCTGGTTTCCTCTCAAAATTGTAAGCTCAACCGCATCTCCCGGACGAGTCGCTTCCAGCGCTCCGTAAAAATCAGACAGGGTTGCGACTTCTGTTCCGTTGATACCTGTTATGATATCGCCCCCCAGATAAATCACTGAACTGCCGCTGCGGACAGCCTGCCCGGGGCTGCCTCCCAGAAGACCTGCTTCTTCCGCGTTCCCGCCGCTGATGACACGGGAAACCAGAATCCCTCTGGATACCGGAATTTTTCCATACCGGACAAGAGATGGAAAGAGCTGGACAGGAACAATATCGATCCATCCGCGCTGTACCATACCATATTTCATAAGATCGGGTACAACTCTTCTTGCCGTATCAACGGGAATTGCAAAACCCACACCCACAGATCCGCCGGAGGGAGTATAGATCATAGTGTTGATGCCGATCATCTCCCCTTTTGTATTGATGAGAGGACCCCCCGAATTTCCGGGGTTGATGGATGCATCGGTCTGAATCATATCCCGGATGACCAGCCCCGAATCATTTTTCAGCGGCCTTCCCAGACCGGAGACGATTCCGGTAGTCATTGTCCTTTCAAAGGCAAAGGGGTTCCCGATGGCAATGACCTTCTGTCCGACTTTAAGGTGATCGGATGTGCCGAAGGGAATGGTCACAAGTTCCTTTCCTGCCGGATCGAATTTCAGAACCGAAAGGTCATTCTCATAGTCAGTCCCCACCACGGTTCCCTCATACTGGCTGCCGTCGGCGAGAGTGACATACACCTTGTACGCCTTGTCCACGACATGATTGTTGGTCAGGACATAGCCTCGTTTATCGATGATGGAACCGGAGCCGGAAGCCCCCTCCTGGGGCATGGGTTCCAGAA
>QKJO01000162.1 GCA_003249275.1 Spirochaetaceae bacterium | reverse complement strand
GTCCTCGGTCAGCTCTTCCATATTGATGCCCGGAGACTCCTCCAGAATGGTCATGTTCAGATCTCTCGTATAGATGCCGCCTGTGAGTCCGGTGAACCTGAGGAATCCCAGGTTCTCGAGCCTCTTAAGCCTCTCTTCCACTTCGGGCAGGGAGATGCCCCGGGACTGGAAGAAGCGGATCACCTGGCTGCGTTCCAGGCAGAAGCGGCCGTCCGTACACAGGGAGCGGATCTCGATGGAGGTTCTGTCCCGGTCGTAGAGATAGCCTCCCGGCGAGGAGAGGTCGCCCCGGTAGAGAGGGACTCCCTCAAAACGGTTCTGCAGGTAGTAGAACAGGCTCACCAGGCGGCAGCCCTCCCGGCGGTAGGCGTCCATCAGGTCGCCCGGTGTCAGTTTCAGCTCGGGAAACACATCCAGGGCTTTGAGCCGTACGTTCTGTTCAGACAGGGGGGGAATGGCTTTCTTTTTGAAGTTTCCTCCCAGTCCTTTGGGAACGGCGCTCTCCCCTTCTCCGGTCATGATCAGGTACTTCTGTTTGGGAAGTTCCTTGCTCAGGATGTTGAGAAAGCGGACGATCAGGGCGAGGGAGTCTTCCGAGAATTTCTCGGGGTTCTTCAGGATCAGGACGGGAGGGGTCGGAAAGGTGTCGATCTTTCTCAGGCAGGCCTTCCAGTAGAGGACAAAGGCCCTGAAGAAGTCGATTTCCAGCTGGTCGTAGTAATGGATGAACCAGTCGGCGCTGCTGATGTTTGTAAGGAACTCAAGGTCCTCCTGCCACAGCGCCCGGTCTTCCACATCCAGGTACTGTTCCACCTGGGGCAGAAAGTCCCGGTTGATGAAGTGGCACAGGGGATACCAGGGGTCCCACAGCCCTTCGGAGGGTTCTATGAGCAGGAATTTCTCGATCAGACCGGTGCTGTCCTCCAGGATCGATTTGAGGAGGATCATTGTCTCTTCCGGACACTCCGACTCCAGGATCATGCCGCTGGACTCGTCCTGACGGTAGAGCCACTGGTTCATGATCTTCTTCATTTCGGGGATCAGGTCTTCCCGCTTTAAGAACCGTCTGTAACGCTCCTCCACGGAGAGCATTTTGTCTATTTTGATCTGCACGGGCACAAGCTGGGAGTAGTCGTCCCGTTTGGCCGCTTCGATGTATTCTGCAAATTTGTCTTTGACCGAATCTTCCACCCAGACGCAGTTTTCCCGGCTCGCCGTCAGGGAAAGGTTGTGCAGGTGCAGGGCCAGGTCGTCCTGTTCATGCCCCGTGCTCAGTATGATTGTGAATCCGTAAAGATACCGTCTGTACTCGTCCAGGAGCCGTTTCAGGGCCTCCGAACACTCCAGTACGTTGATCGCCGTTTCCCTGTAGAGGGCCGCGAACTGAAAGATATCTTCATTTTCCTCTAAAAGAGATCCGCCGGAATCCTGTATCAGAGACAGAACTCTCTCCTCAAGGTCCTTCATTTTGGAGGGGTACAGCAGGGTCAGCTGCTTTTTATTTTCCAGTTTGTAATAAATGTAAAACATTGATTCCTTTGGATTGTTAATTGATGTATTATTATATAATAAACCATGGGATATATAAAACATAATGGAAAAAAATATAAATCCATCCTCCTGCGCATCAACAGAAACACAGATTTTTCTGCCATTCTGAGAGAGTTTCATAACATCTATTTTTTTGGAATTGATGAGAAAAAACTCGAGAATATCCGATACTCCCTGCTGGAACTCGTGAATAATTCGATAAGAGCCCACAAGGAAAGAGACGAGGACGGCGACATTACTCTCCGTTTTACAATGACTCCCGAAGAGCTGATCATCGCCCTGGAAGACAGGGGCGGCGGCTTCGACAAAAAGAACCTGCCCTACGATCTGGATCAGGAAGTCAAACATATCGATATCAACAATCAGGATTTTCTGGAGTACCGGGAGAGACACGGTTACCACCGGTTCGGAATGGGTCTGCTCATCACCAAACGGACCTTTGACGCCTTTATTCTGAAATTTCCCGACAGGGAAGGAAAGAAGAGGGATCACTATGAAAAGGGTGTAACCGCGGGAACCTACATTGAATTAAGGAGTCTTATAAAGCAATGAGTGAAGACAGAAAAAGCCGGAGGAATCAGAGTTATGCCAAGGTCCTTCTGAACGGATCTTTCCCCGCTTATATAAGAGATATCAGTCCCGACGGTTTCAGGGTCTACTCGCCCGTGCCCCTGCCCTTCAACGAAGGCGACAGCGTTCTGTGCATCATCATTCCCTCGGATATGGAGAAAAAGTCCTTTAAAATCAACGGCCAGATCCGCTGGAACAGGCAGGATTCGGAGGGGGACGACCTCATGGGAATCCTGATTCAGTCCTTTGAAAACGATGCGGACAAACACTTTTTCGACGAACTGAACGATCAGTTTTCAAGCTGACCGCAGATAAGAGAAACATTTTCTTTGCTTGACGACTGGCAAAACTTGCACGTAAAATAGCATTACTCCCGGCCCGGCTCCCCGTAAACGGTGATCCGTCTCTGCCTGGAATTTCAAAAAAACAGCCCCCCCGGAAGGAGAGAGTTCTTGGAACTGAAAGTAAGAAAAAGCGGGAATGTCTACATCATTGACATTGAAGGAGAGATGGATCTCTACAATGCTTTTAAACTGAAAGAACTGGTTGGAAAAATGCTGGAAAAGGGCATAACCATGTACATCGTGAACATGGAAAAGGTTGAGTACATCGATTCCAGCGGCATTGGAGCTCTCATCTATGTCAGTTCGGCTCTCAAAAAGAAGAGCGCCCGGCTGATGATCACGACGGTCCACGGATCCGTCAAAAAGGTAATCGAGCTGACAAAGCTCACCGGATACTTCCCCATGAGAGACACCCTCAAAGAGGGCATCATGGAACTTCAAAACGGCTGAAAGGGATAGTATGAAACAGATAGAGATCAGCGATAATCATCCCCTCATGGAGAAGGAAAATCTTTTTTACAAGGAATTTCCCAGCGACTTCAGACAGATCAGGTACTTTACCCTGCTCATCGTTCAGAAAGCGCCGCCCGAGATCAGGGAGATCAACCTTCTGGAGCAGCAGATTTCCGAGCTCATCAAGAACGCGGTGAAACACGGCAACGGAAGCGATCCTGACAAGCTGGTTAAGGTCTGGTACACCTTTTCCGAAACCGACGCCCGTATCATCATCGAAGACGAGGGTGAGGGTTTCAAGGCCATCAGGGAGTGGAACGAGTTCAACAGAAAGCGGAACGACTGCCTGAACAAGGAAGACTTTGAGGAGCTCTCCAACTACGTGTCCTACCGGACGGCCAAAAGCGACGACAACGACGGCGGAAACGCCATGTTCGCGGCCCTGGAATACTGGAACAACGGGGTTGTGTTTACCGAAAAAGCCAACTGCGTGGCCGTGGGCAAGACCTTTTCAAGAAAAAACGCCAGCATCCAGCTGGATTAAAAAGCACCCGGAACGATCAGGTCGTCCCCTTCGCGGGGCACCGGATCACCCGGCCAGTGTCCCAGGGGCATCTCCCAGTCCCGGATTCCCCAGATGCCGTTCTCCTCTTCCATGTAGATTGTCCCCCGAATGTACCCCGTGTCTGAAAGCAGGGCCACTCTGACCATGGACCGGCTGCCGGTCTGACGGAAGCTGCCCAGGTAAAAGTCCCGGATTTCGGGTCCCAGCTTCTGATACTCCTCCAGTTCCTCCACAAGCAGGGGGTGCACATTGGCCGTCAGAAGTTCGGTTTTCACCCGTCCCGCCCTGTAGCTTTTAAAGAAGTCACGAACCAGAT
>QKJO01000032.1 GCA_003249275.1 Spirochaetaceae bacterium | reverse complement strand
CTGCTCTGCAGGAAACGGTTTGCCATCTCTCTGGCATCCAGATTTTCTTCCTTCATATAAATTGTGTCGTAATCATCCAGACCCGCCAGGGCAGCGGCTGCGGAGACAGCATCCCTCAGAGTGCCCGTCCGGTCTGCCAGACCGTTTCCGGCCGCTTCCATGCCGCTCCACACGCGGCCTTCCGCCAGAGGTTTCAGATCCGTGACCGCCATATGTCTGCTCTCCGAAACCAGATTCAGGAATTGAGAATAGGTCTGATTCACACTGCTCTGATAGTAGGAGCGGGAACTGTCATTCAGATTCTGATCCAGCCTCTCCTGTCCGCTCATCCATGTGGTTCCCACACCGTCGGACGTGATTCCCAGGGTATCGCGGGCAAAATCCGCCGCCTGGGGGATCATGGTGAACACTCCGATGCTTCCTGTGATTGTTCCTGGTGCCGCCCAGACTTCGTCACCGGCCGTGGCGATCCAGTACCCTCCGGATGCTGTAATCCCTCCCATGGAAACGACAATCCTGATACCCTGCTTTTTCAGGTCCTCAAGCTTTCTTCTTATCAGTTCAGAGGCATAGGCGCTTCCCCCGCCCGTATCCAGCCTGAGAACAAGGGCTCTGACGGAGGAATTCCTTCCGGCCTGATCCAGTCTGCGAATCAGGGTGTCGGCACCGATGCTCCAGGGACCCGATTCTCCCTCATGAATCGTTCCCGAAGCGGTCAGCACGCAGACACTGTTCAGTTCCGGAGAGTTTCCCGGCTGATCCAGTATCCTCTCATAGTCCCCGTAGTTCACAAGCGAAGACTCGCCGTTTTCAAAATTCTTCATCATAAGGCTGTCGAATTCCTGAAATGTCAAAAGATCATCCACAAGGGATCCGGCGAGGGCATAATCGGATTCAGCACCGTATGAAGCCATATTCCGGGCATATCCTTCTATCCAGCTCTTAAGCTTTCCGGCGGGAAAATCTCTGCCGCGGCCTGTTTCTGTCAGATACTGGTCCCACAGGTTGAAGAGCCAGCGGCTGTTTTCCTTTTTAAGCGCTTCCGACATGGATGAGCTTTGATAGGAGTCGCCGTAGGACTTGAACTCACCTGCATGAAAATAGGCCATATCCAGATTCCACTTGTCCATGGCCTTCCTGTAGTAGGTTCTGTACAGACTGTAACCGGGTAAAAGGACATGCCCCATGGGATCCATAAAGACTTCATCCGCCATTGCCGCCAGATAGTAGTTGTAAAGATTGTAGCTGTCCGCCCAGGTATAGATCTTTTTCCCCTGCTCTCTGAAAAATTGCATATCAGATCCCAGCTCCTGAAGAACAGCAAGAGAGGCATAATCAAGATCCGAAAGATCGAGGATGATTCCCCGGACCCGGTCGTCGCCTGCTCCGGTTCTGATGACTCTGGACAGGCGGAAGGCTGGTGTATCTTTTTCCGGTCCTGTCAGAAAAGTCATCCACCCCGGAACTGGGGAGGAACTGTTTTTTTCAACGAGGCTGCCGGTAGGTCGGATATGAAGCCAGGAGTCCTGCGGAACATGAATACGGCGTGGCAGGAAGGTATACAGCAGGAGAATGACAAGGGACCAGAAGATGATATTCACAACTGCTGACCTGATAAAATTCAGAGTGGAAAAAAGATAGAAGAAAAATCCTTTCCTGTCGGATCTGCTCATGAAACTGTCTCCTGCTGCGACTGTCGCTACAGATAAATATATTAGAAACCCGCTGAGAGAACAACTCATCAGGGACGGCAGCGGAATTCAGCCGGTCCTTTTAATAATTATACGGAAAGACCGGGATAAATTGATTATTCTTTCTTTTCCTGCCATAATATTTCGGAATATTCATACATTTCCGATCTCCCGGATTTCCGGTTCCGGAGTGGAATGACCTGATAGAAATCAAAAAAATCAATAGCGAGGATACTCAATGGCTGATCGTACAACGCCCCTGAATCTGGTTGAAAACGCATACAAACTGACAAGAAAGAACCTGGATATTGTCAAGAAACGTCTGGACAGACCGATGACACTGGCGGAAAAAACACTTTTCGGTCATCTCTGTGATCCTCAGACTCAGGACCTGACAAGGGGCAGCAGTTTCCTCCTCCTTCAGCCCGACAGAGTCGCCATGCAGGATGCTACAGCCCAGATGGCCATTCTCCAGTTTATGCTCAGCGGCCGGGAGGAATCTGCGGTGCCGGCTACGGTTCACTGCGACCACCTGATCAGAGCCTACAGCGGCAACGAAGAGGATCTGAAGAGAGCCAAAGAGGAAAACAGGGAAGTTTATGACTTCCTGTCCTCCGCATCCAGCAGATACGACATAGGATTCTGGGAACCCGGAGCCGGCATCATCCATCAGATTGTTCTGGAAAACTATGCCTTCCCCGGAGGTATGATGATCGGAACCGATTCCCATACCCCCAACGCGGGAGGTCTGGGGATGTTCGCCAGCGGCGTCGGCGGGGCGGATGCTTCTGACGTGATGGCCGGTCTCCCCTGGGAAGTCAAAAATCCCGGAATCCTGGGAGTCAAACTGACAGGCAGAATGAACGGATGGACCTCTCCCAAAGATGTCATCATCAAACTACTTGAAATCCTAACCGTAAAAGGCGGGACCAACAGGGTCATCGAATACTTCGGAGAGGGATGCGGGACCATCAGCTGTACGGGCAAGGCGACAATCACCAACATGGGAGCCGAGCTGGGTGCGACCTGTTCCATCTTCCCCTATGATGACAAAATGGGAGACTTTCTGAAGGCAACCGGCAGATCCTCCCTGGCCGATGCGGCAAAAATAAATTCCGACCTCCTCTGCGCCGACAAAGAAGTGGCCGAAAATCCGGAAGCCTATTACGACCAGGTCATCGAGATCAATCTCAGCGAGCTTGTGCCCCATATCTCGGGTCCCCATTCTCCCGATGCGGTAACCTCAGTCACGGATATGAAGGAAAAGGCGGAAAAAGAGGGCTGGCCCGTGGATCTGACGGCCGCTCTGATCGGCAGCTGCACCAACTCTTCCTATGAAGACATCGACAGATCGGCATCCATCGTCAGACAGGCCCTTGCCAAAGGCATTACGCCGGCTCTCCCCCTTCTGATTTCTCCCGGTTCCCAGCTTGTCAAGGAAACCCTTGTCCGTGACGGCCAGATGGCTGTTCTGGAATCAGGCGGAGCCAGCATTCTTTCCAACTCCTGCGGTCCCTGCATCGGCCAGTGGCAGAGAGAGGATGTTCCCAAAGGTGTGAAAAACTCTCTTGTCAACAGTTTCAACAGAAACTTCCGGGGGCGGAATGACGGCAATCCAGAAACCCTTTCCTTCATAGCCAGTCCCGAGATGGTGACCATCATGGGGATTACTGGAAGACTGGACTTCAATCCTCTCACCGACAGATATATGAACGCCGAAGGAGAAGAAGTTTTCTTTGACGAACCCGAAGGGAACGAACTGCCCCGGAAAGGATACGAGGACAGCGCCTCCGGCTATATCGCCCCAAAAGGACGGGATACGGCAGTCATGGTTGCCCCCGGTTCTCAGCGCCTTCAGCTTCTGACACCCTTTACTCCCTGGTCGGGAAAAGATCTCGAGGATCTTCCCCTTCTCTGCAAGGCCAAAGGCAAGTGTACCACCGACCATATAAGTCCCGCCGGTCCCTGGCTGAAGTTCAGAGGTCACCTGGACAATATTTCCGACAATATGCTCAGCGGTGCGGTCAATGCCTTTACCGGTGAAACGGGGATGGGTAAAAATATCCTGAACGGAGAGGAATCGAAAAGTTTTTCCGAGAATGCAAGGGCATACAAAAAAGCAGGACTTCA
>QKJO01000084.1 GCA_003249275.1 Spirochaetaceae bacterium | reverse complement strand
GCCGTGAACGACTCCATCGTTCTTATAAGCTTTATCAATGAGCTCAGGAAGGAAGGGAGCGGGACTACCCGGGCTGTTCTGACGGCGGCTGAGACAAGGCTCCGTCCCATACTTCTTACGTCTCTTACAACCATTGCGGGCCTGCTGCCCACCTCTCTGGGGCTGGGCGGCCGGTCGGTCGTCTGGGGCCCTATGGCCAGCACCATTATCTTCGGTCTGGTCTTCTCCACCATGACCGCACTGATTCTGATTCCCTGTTTCTATGGAATCCTTTACGACAAAGGAAAAAAAGATGATCAACGCCTTCAGAGTGCTCCTCATATCGATCCTGATCTGCATCCCTGAGGTTCTGACCGCAGCGGAAATGACCTCTGAGGAGCTCATAACCGAAGCCAGGGAGGCCTATTACCGCAGCGATTTAAAAGGAGGGGAGGGTTTGCTCCCCCTTCTTGGCAAACAGCTGGAAAGCGGGCCGGCATCCGGCAAAGAGGAGGATTATATCAGCCGATCCTCTCTTTTTCTCTACAAGGGGCTGCTGGAACTGGATCAGGGAAACACCCCGGCGTCTACTGCCGCCTGGGAAGCCGGCATGACCCTCTGTGCCGAAGCAGTGGACCGTTACGGTTCAGAACCGCTGATTACCATGTGGGCGCTGCTGAAATCCCGATGGATGCTTCTTCAGAACACCCGAACCATCATTAAAACCGGCGGAGAGATTCAGGATCTTTCGGACCGGGCACTGGAGATGAACCCGAACAGCAGTACGGCCCTTCTCCTTACGGCGCAGGGACTTGTGAACGCTCCCCGTCTCTTCGGAGGGGATCCCGGCAAGGCGCAGAATCTCCTTCTGGAATCGGAAGCTCTGTTTCGAGAGCCCCATGAGAAATTCGATCTCTATCTGACTCTGGCATCGGCCGCCCGTAAAATGAAGGACTGGGAGGAGGGGGAGATGTGGTGCCGGAAGGCTCTGCAGCTCTATCCGGAGAACAGGCAGGGACTGGTCATGCTTGCATCCCTGTTGAAGAGGGAACGATCCTGAAGTTGTCCTCCGACGGAAAGCTTTTACAGTCTATTCACATTTTATTCATAACCAGGCTGTAATATAATGACTGTATGGAAACAATTCTTGTTGCAGAAGACGAAACAGGGATCAATGAAATGATCTGCGATTATCTTTCGGCCCTGGGTTTTACGACTCTGTCCGCCTTTAACGGAATCGATGCTCTGAAGATATTCCGGGGCGACAAGCCCGATCTGGTCCTTCTGGATATCATGATGCCCCGGCTGGACGGGACGGAGGTTCTCAGGGAGATCCGCAGAGAGTCGGATGTGCCCATTCTGATGGTCACCGCCAGAAGCGGTGAGGGTGATACGGTTCTGGGCCTGGAACTGGGTGCGGACGACTATATCGCCAAACCCTTCAGCATGAAGGAACTGGCGGCACGCATCAGAACCGTCCTCCGGAGAAGCCGGAGTGTTCTCTCTGCGGCAGAAGCCGAAAATCAGACTGACCCTCTGATTCAGGGGGCCCTTGTTCTGGACCGGATCAAAAGGTCCGTAACGGTCAGGGATAAGGCTGTCGACCTGACGGCGGCCCAGTTTGATATCCTTGAAAAGATGATGCACTCCCCGGGGCGTGTATTTACACGGATGGACCTTCTGAAAGCCTTTCAGGAGGACCCCTATGAGGGATATGAGCGGTCCATTGATGTCCATATCAAAAATATCAGAAAACTCATAGAACTTGATCCGGCCCATCCCGAGTACATCCTGACCGTCTGGGGCGTGGGCTATAAAATGCAGGACGCCCTGTGAAGATCACTCTGAGCGCCCGTCTCATCTCCATCATGGTTCTTTCCATTCTGCTCAGCTCTCTTATTTCCATCTTTCTGGTGAGTTCCTTCACAATGAACAAGGTGAGGGGATACTCTGACCGGAGAGATATAGATCTGACCTTTACAGTTGCCGATGCCCTGACAAGATCGGCCGATGAGGGGCAGCTGGAGCATGCCATTCAGTCCCTGATGAATCAGAGAAACAGGGTAACGGGCCCCATGATGGGCATGGGCGAGGGAATGTTTCCACAGGGACAGCGCCGCAGACCCGGGGGCATGGGCACACCTCTCATGATCCCCGAAGGAGATGTGGTGATTCCTCTTGTGATCACCGACAGCAGCGGTCTCATTCTGCAGGGACCGAGGCGAAATGAAGACGGTACGATCCAGCTCACCGTTCCCGTCGGCAGACTTTCGACGGGCGCACCTTTCTTCAGCCAGGGTGAGGTGGCCGGATATGTTCTGACGGGACGTCAGGCTGGATTTACGGCGGAAGACGGCGAGATGTTCTATTTTCAGTCCATTCTGAGAGGCATCCTTCTGTATCCGACCATCTCCGCCCTGCTGGCCTCTCTTCTGGGTGCCCTCCTGCTGAGAAAGGCGCTGAAGCCCCTGAAGAGTCTCTACCGCGGGGTCGTGACCATCGGAAAAGGAGAATACTCCTACCGGGTGGAGATACCCGGAAAGGGTCTGTTCCTCAACAGGGACGACGAGCTTGTCCGGCTGTCCGAAGGGTTTAATGAAATGGCCGTCTCTCTGGAAGCATCGGAGGAGTGGAAAAAACAGATAATATCGGATACCGCCCATGAACTGCGGACTCCCGTCAGTCTGATCATGGGCAATCTTGAGATGATTCTTGAGGGCGTCTATCAGGCCGACAGACCCCGAATGGAGTCGCTTTACCGTGAGAGCACCCATCTTGCCGAACTGATCCGTAACCTGCAGGTCCTGGCCAGTGAAGAGTCCCGGCAGAACAGTACGGAGAAGAAGCCTTTTCCGCTGAATCAGCTGATCGCCGGCTGTGTCGACGACTTCAGGGCCCTGGCGGCCAGGGAAGGCATCACCCTTGTGAACGAAGAATCGGAAGAGCTGATATTTACGGGTGACAGGAACAAGACCCACCAGGTGATCAAAAATCTACTGGTCAATGCCCTGAGACACACCCCTTCGGGAGGGGCTGTCCACACCCGCTGCCTGAAGACTCCCGACTCTCTGATTCTTGAGGTGGAAGATACGGGTCCCGGCATTCCCGAGAACCTGAGAGAGAGGGTTTTTGACAGGTTTTTCAAGGCGGACCACTCCCGGAACAGCGCCGGAAGCGGGCTGGGTCTTTCCATCAGCAAGGCTCTGATTGAAAATCAGGGAGGCATTATAAGTGCTCATGAGGGGAGCCGGGGAGGTGCCCTTTTCAGGATTTCTTTCCCCCGGAGGGATGAAAACCGCTGATTTTTATTATAAACACCAACACCCTGTATGATGTCGAAGAAATCTTTACAGGATCTTCACATAATCTTGACAGAGGGAATTTAGACTTCGGTTAAGTTCATTGAATGTTGTGATCTGTAGAAACAAAAAGCCAAGCGTCAGCTTGACTTTAAAAGTTGAGATTATTATATTTAATGACAAATAGATTTGTGACTTTCTTCAGCTGGAGTTTTCCTCCTTTTCTTTAGCTGAAGTGTTAATACGAGAGCATGGTTGTTAACCAGGTTCTCCGGAAGAAAAGACTGATTACCTTTTTTTCCTTTTTGCTTTTGAGCCCCTGAAGTTTCCTCCTTTTCTTCAGGGGCTTTTTTTTGCCTGCGGTTATTCTCTCATTCAAATTTCCATTTGTAAAGAAAAAAATACAAACAGGCCCGTTTTTTTACCATTATGTAAATTCACGGCCTGGAAATCACGGGTTCACACTTTTCCGGTTTACAAAGAGCCGTACAGGACCGGGAAAATCAGGTCAGATCAGAGCGGCCAGACTCATGATCAGCCCGATAAGCCCGCCGAAAACTCCTCCCCAGAGGAC
>QKJO01000079.1 GCA_003249275.1 Spirochaetaceae bacterium | reverse complement strand
GACGGAAGGTATTGATCAAGGATATTCTGTCATCCGAAGGGGTGAGGAAAACCCATCCCGAGGCGTCCCGGGAACTGGACCGCTATCTGGAGGATTACGGACGGATCAGCGAGGAACGGGGAAAATCCGAAGCCATCGGTGACATCACGGCTCTCCTCCTTGCCCTTTCCGAAGACAGAACACCCGACCCGGCAGGGATATCATCGGACAAAGCCTATACCCAACTGATTGATGCTTTGAAGGAATTGACCAAAGGGATTATTTACCCTGAATGAACAGGGTATAAGGTGTATCAGTTTTACCTGCGTTGAGAGTCTTTACCCCGATAAAATAGCGGGTATTGGGAACGACCGTATACTTGGCCGGCGGTGTGGGAACCAGGGGTTCGCTGTCGACTCTGGTATCTTCCGAAGTCCATGCGGTAGCTCCTTCATCCCAGATATAGAAGTTCATATCATCGGCATTTGTACTCCAGGTGACGTAGAGCTCCAGCCTGGTCGTAGCGGAATCAGTCTGCAGCATATAAGTATCATATGCCCCTGCTCCGTCCATAAATCCGTTCACCTGTATCAGCTGGTTCACACTGAGTTTTGTGCCTGATATGGCGCCGGAGAGATCCGAAACAGCGCTGGCGGCAGTCAGTGTGGGGCCGACTGCCGAATTGTCCGTACTGTCCTCTGTATAGAGTTCAGGAACATAAACCGTACCCGGAGAAACATAGGTGTTGTTGGAAGTATCGCTGTCATCTCCTGCATTGATGGTGATGATGATCGTATAATGACTTCCCATAACCGGCCATCTGGCAGATTCAAAAGAAATTACCTTACTTCCGTTCCCTGCAAGTGCCGCTGTCGTTCCCTCCAGGACTTTGATATCGCTTCCGTCCAGGACACTGTCGAAGGAGACATAAACCTTCCAGCCTAATGGCTGGTTTCCGGCATTCCCTTTGGTTTCAGCAAGAGTCATTGAAAACGTTCCATTATCACCGAAGAGGGTATTGGCCACACCATTTCCGCCATAGGAAACACTGCTGATTTCATAATCGGGAGGAGACAGAAGTGTGAAGCCGCTCCGGGAACCGACGTTGTTGGTGGTCACCGTCTCGTCGCCTGAAGAGACAGAGACAAGAATGTAGTAGGTTCCTGCTGTACCCGGCCAGTAACCGTTGATGGCAATGCCGGTCCTGGTTGCACCGCTGGCCAGTAATCCGGTGGTGCCCGAATCAATCAGAGTATCCGATCCGTCGATTGTCGTATCCAGCGAGGCATAGGCATTCCAGCTGACATCCTGCCCTCCGGAAGATCCGCCCGTATTGGTGAGGCTGAATTTTTCAGAACACAGACTCCCCGCGTTGACAGTGGGATAATTGCGGGTAATATCCAGAACCTGATAATCAATATCACCGGCAAGAGATGTTATTGTAAAAGGAGCGCTGGCCGTATAGTTGTTGGACGGATCTTTATCATCTCCCGATGATACCTTGACGATAATGTACCAGACCCCTGCGGATGCCGGCCAGACTCCGTCAATGTTGACATCAGCCGATACGGCCGAGGCTCCAAGGAAGGATACCTGCCCCCCGTCAATCGGAACATCTGCTCCGTCCAGAATTGTATCGGTTGAGGTATAGGCATTCCAGAAGACTGTCTGGAATCCCGGTTCGGACCCCTGATTCGAATAGGTGAAGGTCTGGGCCAGAACAGAACCGGCCTGAGCCGTAGCCGGTGAATTGCTGATGGACTGAACCAGGTAGTCCGCATTGAGCTGTGTATCCGTAATGGTGATGTCCGCACTGACTGCATCGCCGGTGCTGTCGGAGACGGTCAGAACAGCCGAACCGGCCGTACCGGGTGCCGTATAGACACCGTAGGCATTGACGCTTCCGCTGCCGGAGCTTACTGAATAGGTATAGGGAGCCGTTCCGCCCGACACAACGAACTGCAGGGAACTGCCGATGTAGAGGGTCACCGTGGATGGATTGATAAAAAGAGGAAGGGGCTCTGTATCATCGACTACACTGTTTTCGGGAGTATCCAGAACATCGGTGATGCTGAAAGGCTGTCTGCAGGAGGAAAAGATCAGCAGTAAAGTGAGCAGAAAAAACGATAGACCTCGAGGAACGACAGCCGTAGAAAAAGTTGCCCGGGAGTGAGAAGTATCAACTGAAAGGGTTTTCCGTTCCATACTTCATGTCCTCTTTACAGGTTAAAATATAGCCCAATCCGGGGAATTAATCCTGAAATAGTCAGAGATTCTTCAAAATAGAAAATGGAGGATATTTCAGCCCTGATTCCCATCCAGTCCTTCAGTCCAAAGAAAACTCCCGCTCCCGGTGAGACATAGGGAACGGCGAATCCCTGGTATCCTTCATCGTTCATATCGATCATCAGAAGGGCGACTCCTCCGTCGAGGCCGGCAAACAGAGACAGGGATTTGTTCAGATCCAGTATGAACATACCTTCCGGACCTGCGGTGAAAAAGAGATTCTTCGATTTGTTGGCCTCTCCCGCAGCCTGCAGAATGTTCAGAGTCAGGCTGAATCCGGCTCCCAGTCTTCCGAAGGGAAGATCGTAGAGAAGATGACCCTGCAGCCAGGGAAGGGCCCCCATCTTGAAGTAGTCCGCCGTTTTGCCTACGGGAATAAACAAGGCTCCTCCGGCAGAGACGCGGACAGGCCGTTTCCGGGGTGCTTCCGGGATAACGGAGGGTTCAGGTTCTTCCTGCGGAATTTCATTTTTCAGGAGAGTCGTCAGTTCCGGATTGTCCGCCCTGTCCTGCTGGATCAGAGCGACCATGGCGGACACTTCCTTCTGAATCTGCTGATCAAGAGTGAGATCCACGGGTGTCGTGAAGCTTCTCTCATAGAGTTCAAATCCGTCGCGGATTCTTATGCACTTCAGCTGCAGCCCGACTTCTTCCTCGCCGATGACGGAAGTGCTGGTCACCAGATAGGAACACTGTTCCTTGTCACCTGTCTTGAGGAGAGATTTAAGGTCATCAGGTTCAAGAAGAAGGAGATCCATATCCTGAAGGTAGAATTCAAAGCTCATGGAATCGGTTATGATGCCGGCCAGGGGGGAGTCAGTATCCGACTCTGCGGCCAGGGCGATACGGATAAATTCGTCTCCAGACTCCTGTGCGGTCAGAACAATGGAAGAACAGAGAAGATGAAATGCCAGAAGCAGCTTCGGCTGCCTGTAAATCTTCATTGTTCTTTTCATTATAATCCAAATTCACTATTAAATTTATGGAATATAAAAAATTGATGAGATTCATCCCTGTAATCTGTCCGTTCTGGTATACACATTCATCCTGTATCCCCGTACAAATCCGCAGACCGTGATGCCATAGGAACCGGCCAGTTCCAGAGCCCTGTCTGTGGGAGCGGAAAGAGACGCCGTGACCGGAATGCGGGCTCTGATCATCCTTAATATCATATCAGAAGAGACTCTTCCCGATGTAAGCAGGACTCCCCGGGAAAGATCCGTAGCGCTGCAGAGCCCTTTCCCGATGACCTTGTCGACCGCATTTCTGCGGCTGATATCGTCGGCCCAGTACCGGATGGCTCCGTCGAAAGCCAGGGCGGCCATGTGTACACCCCCGGTGTCATGATAAACAGAGGGAAGCTTCTGAAAGTCCGCCATGAGAGAGAGGATTTCACCGGAGGTAAGCACAGGCCCATCTCCCGCCGGAGTAAACTCTTCCCCCAGATCCGCCCTGGAGGAGGCGCAGTCGACCAGATCCCTCAGGGTTCTGACACGGACGGATTTGTCCAGAGTCACCCGGCAGACCGACCCGTCCAGGGTCATCTCCGGAATCTCTCCTGCTTCGATGTACCCCTCATTGAAGAGAATCCCCCTC
>QKJO01000114.1 GCA_003249275.1 Spirochaetaceae bacterium | reverse complement strand
GGGCCTGGATCTTGGAGAATCCGCCGATGCTGAAGGGGGTGATGGCCGCTTCCATACCGCCGGTAAACATACAGTCCACCCGTCCGCTTCTGATCATATCGAGAGCCTGGCCGATCGCATCTGTGGCACTGGCACAGGCTGTCGCCACAACCGTACTGGGTCCGTGAAGCCCCAGTGTGATGGAGACGTTGGCAGCCCCTTCATTACTGATCATCTTGGGGATGGTCATGGGAGCGATTCCCGAGGGACCGCGGCTGAAGAGCTGCTTCATGTTCTCTTCGATGATTTCAAATCCGCCGATTCCGTTACCGAGACAGACTCCCACCCTTTTAGGATCGAAACTGCCCTCGGTGAGTCCGGCGTCCCGGGCGGCCTGAACGGCTGCCGAAACGGCAAATACTGTAAACCGGGCCATCTTGCGGGCTTCTTTCCGGTCTATGTAGGGAGAGGAATCAAAATCCTTGATCTCTCCGGCAACACGGGCGGCAAACTGCTCCGTATCAAACAGAGTGATCGGCCCGATACCCGTTTTACCTTCCTTCAAAGAGGTCCAGAACGAGGAAATATCATTACCTGCGGGGTTAACCGTCCCCAATCCGGTGACTACTACACGTCTTTTCATATCTATACACACTCCTTTAAGAGTTAGATTATTTACAATGACCGGTTCATAACCGGTCCTACATGACCATCCCGCCGTCTACATTCAGAACCTGACCGGTAATGTAGGAGGCTCTGTCTGAAGAGAGGAAGAGAACCGCTTCAGCGATATCCCGTCCAGAACCTGTTCTTCCCAGGGGAATCTGTTTTTTGAGTTCGTCCATGACCTTCTCTCCCAGATCCTTCGTCATATCCGTATCGATAAAACCGGGAGCGACCGCATTGACGCGGACTCCCCGGGAGGAAACCTCTCTGGCCAGACTCTTTGTCAAACCGATCAAACCGGCTTTGGAAGCAGAGTAGTTGCACTGTCCCGCATTCCCCATGATGCCGACGACACTGGTCATATTGATGATGCAGCCCGTTCTCTTTCTGATCATCTGGGAGGCGGCTATCCTGGAAATGATAAAGGCGCTGGTCAGATTGATCTTCATGACCTGCTCCCACTGGTCCATGGACATGCGGAAAATCAGACCGTCTCTGGTGATTCCCGCATTGTTCACGACCACATCGAGTCCCTCTTTCGCCAGGGGTTCAACAATGGCTGTCATCTGTTCTTCACTGGATACATCGCCCTGATGCCAGGTAACGGAGCTGCCCTTTTCGGAGGCCAGTGCCGTCAGTTCATCCATATGGGGACTGGGACTGGTGCTGATGAAATGAACCTCCGCACCTTCTTCCAGAAATATTTTTACAATTTCTTTTCCGATGCCCCGGGATCCTCCGGTGACCAGAACTCTTTTATCTTTCATCATGGACTTACCTTCCTTAGCAATCAATTGTTTCTGAGCGAGTCTCTGAACTCTTTCAACCCCTCCAGGGTACCGCAGGCAAAAGCGCTCTGCTGCATCCCGGATTTTTTCCACAGTCCCGTAAGAACGCTGCCGGGACCGGCTTCCGCTACAGAGGAGACGGAAGAGGTTCCGATATTTTTCTCGATGACGAGCCACTGAACGGGACTGACCATCTGCTGAATGCTCAATCCTCTGGCTTCCTCACCGGTCGTTACAATCGTACCCGTAACATTGGAATAGAAATCCTTAACAGGATCGGAAAAACGAAGGGACTGAAGAAAGTCTTCCAGCTCCGCCTTGCCCCTGTCAAGAAGAGGGGTATGGAAGGGACCGGAAACCTTCAGGGGAATCACCCTTTTGGCTCCTGCCGCCTTCAGTGCCTCCTGAACTTCGGAGATACCCAGGGCCGTACCCGAGATAACGACCTGCTCCGGACTGTTGTTGTTGGCGGCATAGACATCTGCTGCACCGCTTTCGGACAGAACCCTCTGAACCGTCTCGAAATCCAGTCCTATCACGGCACCCATTCCGACCTCGCCGTACTCTTCAATGACCCGGCTTCCCGCGGAGGACATGATGTCCCCTCTCTTTGTAACCAGGGAGAAGGCATCCTCTTCCGAAAGGATGGACGCATCGACCATGGCGGAAAACTCTCCAAGACTGAATCCGGCTGTACTGGAGGAGGTCAATCCCTCCTCGCCCAGAGCTCTGAGCACGGACAGATTGACAAGAGTTACAGCCTGCTGTGTATTCCTGGTTTCCTTGAGGTCATCAGCCGAACCTTCAAAAAGCAGGGCTTTCATGTCCTTCCCCGTCAGATCGGAGGCAAGAGTAAAAAGCTCTTTGACACAGTCATAAGACTCCCAGAGGTCTTTTCCCATACCGGGAAACTGTGCACCCTGTCCGGAAAACAGAAAGGCGGTTTTATGATCTACCATATGAAATAGTTTCCTCCATAGGACAGGCCGGCTCCGAAACCGACACTGATAATCTTTTGGTGTTTCTTCAATAATTTCTGTTCCTCCATGTCGTAGAGGGCAATGGGAACAGTTGCAGCCGATGTATTACCATAATTCTGCAGGTTTACAAAGAATTTTTCCATCGGAATTTTCAGCCGCTTGGAAGCAGCCTGAATTATTCTGAGATTGGCCTGATGCGGAACGATCCAGTCCAGCTCGCGTTCTGTGATGCCCGCTTTCTCCATCAGTTCGGAAATTGTTTCACAGATGACTCTGACGGCAAATTCATAAACCCGCCGGCCGTCCATGGCAATGAAGAGGTCTCCGGGATTTTCAATTTTTTCAAGGAGATCGGGGGTAACCGGATTGCGGGAGCCGCCTGTTCTGACGATCAGAGCTTCCCAGCCGCTTCCGTCGGACCTGAGGCTGGAAAACCGGACTCCTCTGTCTTCTTCGGACAGGGAAAGAACGGCTGCTCCGGCTCCGTCTCCGAAGAGAACACAGGTATTCCTGTCCTTCCAGTTCACTATGGATGAAAGCACCTCCGCTCCGACTACCAGGACATGATCACATGTACCGGCGGTGATGAAACTCCGTCCCGTTTCGACGGCATAGGAAAAACCGCTGCAGGCGGCTGCCAGGTCGAAGGCTCCGGCATTCGTCAAACCCAGGGCATCCTGAATAAGGCTTGCGGTCGAGGGGAATCCCTTGAAATCAGGGGTGGATGTTGCGACTATGACCATACCGATCCGGTCTTTTTCAATACCCGCATTCTGAATCGCGATTCTGGAGGCTTCAATTCCCAGGGATGAACAGCTTTCTCCGGCTGATGCCAGATGTCTGTGCTCAATACCTGTATGGGATCTGATCCACTCATCAGATGTATCGACCCAGTTTGAGAGATCATCATTGCTGACCCTGCGGCGGGGCAGAGCTTTTCCCAGACCGGAGATGATTCCGTTGCGGACATAATTCGTCATGGAAATTATTATTTACATTTCAATAAAAAATGTCAAGAACAGATAAAATCTTTACGCCTCCTGAAGAATTTCCGAAGCTGCCTGGCCGGATGTATTATAATTGTTGGAAACCGAGAACCGGGAGGAACAAGTATGCTGCAGCCGGGTGATACCGTTGAGAACTTCACACTGAAGAATGACAGGGGTCAGGATATCAGTCTTTCAGATTTCAAAGGGAAGAGAGTGGTCGTATACTTCTATCCCAGGGACAATACTCCGGGATGTACAGCCGAAGCCTGCAGTTTCCGGGACGAATTCAGCCGGTTTGTTGAGTCGGATACAGTCATCCTGGGAATCAGCAGGGATTCCATAACAAGCCATGTGAATTTCAAAGAGAAATACAATCTCCCCTTCCATCTTCTCAGTGATCCGGAAGGTTCGGTCATCAGGATGTTCGGCGCCTGGGGAGAGAAAAAGAATTACGGCAAAGTCTATG
>QKJO01000193.1 GCA_003249275.1 Spirochaetaceae bacterium | reverse complement strand
CCAGGTGCTTGTCACCCATGCGGATGTAACGGATGACAGCTTCAACGAAGAAGAACATCTGTCAGATACGGATCTCATCATCACGGCCACCAACAATCAGGAACTGAACATCATAACGGGAATCTATGCCAAGACTCTGGGAGTGGACAAGGCGATGGCTCTTGTCATCCGCAACAGTTACAGAAACATGGCCCACAATCTGGATGTGGATGTGACTGTCTGTCTCAATGATACGGTCGTCAACTCGATTCTCAAGATCATCAGAAAGGGAAACATCAAAAATGTCCATGCCCTCTCAGGCGGAAAACTGGAGGTTGTGGAGTTCCAGATCGAAGAGAAATCCCCCATTGCCGGCAAGAAGATCAGCGACCTGAAACTGCCGAAGAATTCCCTGGTGATCTTCCTCTCCCACATGGGTGAGGACATCATTCCCACCGGGGATACGGTGATTCACAGCAATGACTACGTGGTGCTGATTCTGGAAAGAGAGTCTGTCTCACGCATCGAAAAAATAATTTCCGGTTGATGCCATGAAAATTAAACTCATCCTTCATGTTCTGGTCATACTTCTGGCTATCATCGCAATATTCATGCTCATTCCGGCGGGAATAGCCCTCTGGTATGGAGAAACGGCCAGTCTGAAAGCCTTTCTGACACCGATCCTTGTTTTTATACCCCTGGGCGGTCTGATCTATGCCCTGACCAGAAACAACCGGAATCAGGTACTCAGTCCGAGAGACGGTTTCATGCTTGTCAGCCTCTCCTGGGTCAGTTCGTCGGCCATCGGGGCCCTCCCCTTTTATCTTTCCGGAGCCATTCCCCGGTATACGGATGCCTATTTCGAGACCATGAGCGGTTTTACTACCACCGGAGCCTCCATTCTGACGGCAATCGAGGGACTTCCCTATTCCATACTCTTCTGGAGGAGCCTGACCCACTGGCTGGGAGGAATGGGCATCGTCGTTCTGACTGTTGCGATTTTCCCCCTGCTGGGCATCGGAGGACTTCAGCTTCTCAAGGCGGAAGCACCGGGACCGTCGGTAGACAAAATCACTCCCAAGATCGCCCATACGGCAAAGATCCTCTGGTACATCTATCTGGGCCTGACTATCATCGAAACCCTGCTGCTGATGATTGGCGGCATGAACCTTTTTGATGCCCTGACCCACTCCTTCGGAACCATGGCTACCGGAGGTTTCAGCCCTAAAAACACGAGTGTCGGTTTCTACAGCTCACCCTTTATCCACTGGGTGATCACCATCTTCATGGTCATGGCGGGTATGAACTTTGCTCTCTACTTCAAACTGATTACAGGCCGCCTCAAAGATGTGTATATCGATTCGGAACTGCGGGCTTATCTGGGAATCTTTGTTCTGGCCTCGCTGGCCATCACCTTTTCGCTGATGAGGAATCATGTTTTTTCAGGCTTCTTCGAGGGCCTGCAGTATGCGTCCTTTCAGGTGGCTTCCATCATCACGACGACCGGATATGCCACAACAGATTTCGATCTGTGGCCTGCCTTCAGTAAAACGGTCCTCTTTCTCATGATGTTCATCGGAGGCTGTGCGGGATCGACGGGCGGCGGCATCAAGGTCGTCAGAATCGTGACCCTCTTCAAACTCTCTCTGAGAGAGCTGAGAAGACTCATCTACCCCAAGGGTGTGTTTCACATCCGTCTGAACAAAATGGTGGTCCGCAAGGATATTATTTCCGTGATTACAGGATTTGTCTTTCTGTATATCTTCAGCCTCCTGGCAACCACGGTCCTTGTGTCGGCGGGCGGTTATGACATCCTGACATCCTTTTCAACGGCTCTGGCAACGGTGGGAAACATCGGTCCCGGATTCAACAGGGTCGGCCCGGCGATGAACTACGCCTTTTTCCAGCCCTGGATCAAATGGGTGTTGAGTCTGGCTATGATGATGGGGCGCCTGGAGATCTATACGGTCATGGTGCTGTTCATTCCCCACTTCTGGAAAAAGAACTGATTTGAATCGGTTGCTGAAATCCCCTGGCACTCAGGGGATTTTTTTTATCCCAGAAACAGTTTGACCGTTCCCGCAAGAGTCCCTGCAATTATAAAAATCCTGAAGGGTCTTTCGGGTATGACTTTTATAAGTTTCAATCCCAGATACAGTCCGAGAAGAACAAAGGGAGACAGCATCAGTGACAGTGTCAGCGTCTCCCTGGTCATGGACTGCCAGACAAAGAGATGCACCGGCACTTTGAGGGCATTGACGATGAAGAAAAAAACCGCACCCGTACCTATGAAGACCAGCTTGGGCAGATTTAGTGAGAGAAGATAAAGGGACATGATCGGTCCCGCGGCGTTCCCCATCATTGTGGAGAACCCGCCCAGAAACCCTGCGGCACCATGAGAGACGGGATGATCGGGCAGAACCAGAGCTCTGGTCGAAATCTCCTTGTAGACCATCAGGATAAGGCATATGAAAATGAAGATGCTCATCACGATCAGAAAGCTCCTGTCGTCCACGACCTTGCCCACAACCATTCCGGCGGCGAGACCCACCAGTGCGGACGGAAGCATCTGACGCAGATAGATCCATTTGATATATTTTCTGTAGATAATAACGGAAAAGACATCTCCCAGGACCAGCATGGGCAGTACGGTTGATGAAGATGTTCTGCCTCCGAAATAGGCGGCAAAAATGGGAATAATGATAATGTTGATGCCCCGGAGTCCCGCTTTATTGCCTCCGATGGTCATGGCGCAGAGAGCCAGAATAATCCAGTCCCGCGGGGTTAATATATCGATCAATGTGAACCTTCTTTACGTAGAGTATTTGCGTGCTATGGACAGAACAGAACCCGCATAGGAGCTGCCGAAGATGTTGAGGTGATTCAGCATATGGTAGAGGTTATACAGATCTTTCCGTACTGAATAGCCCTCCCGGAGGGGCCAGGTCTCATTGTAAGACCTGTAGAAAGCGGAATCGAAGCCGCCGAAAAGCTCTGTCATGGCCAGATCGGCTTCTCTGTGACCGTAATAGACGGCCGGATCAATTATCACGGCCTCACCGTCAGTGCCGCAGATTACATTCCCTCCCCAGAGATCACCGTGCAGCAGACTGGCTTTTCCGTCGTCGCAGGGGATGAGGTAGCGGTCCAGACGATCCAGAACCCTGCCCACTTCCGAGGTCATGCGTGAGTCGGCCAGTCCTCTGTTCCGGGCAAGACGCAGCTGGTATTCCAGTCTTCTCGTTCTGAAAAACCCGATCCAATCCGGATGAGGTGTGTTCTCCTGGGGTGTGGCGCCTATGAAGTTGTCTGTGCTGAACCCGCAGTTTTCATCCCGGCCGAATTTGTGAAGATTTGCAAGGGAGCGGCCCAGCCCTTCCGAGTAACGGAGAGACTTTCTGCCGGGCTGGATATACTCCATCAGCAGAAAGGATCTGCCCCCCTCCGTACCTCCGCAGTACACCCGGGGAACCGCCGGCCCCTCAGAAACTTCCGACAGCCGGACCAGTCCGGCGGCTTCGGTACGGAACATCTTTTCGAATTCCCGCCCGTTGGACTTCATGAAGATGCGTTTACCGCTCTCCAGAGTCAGAACGTTTGCCGTACTGATGCAGCCTCCACCGAGGGAAGATTCTTTCTGAACAGAAGGGTTTTCCTCATTTGTGATCGAAGAAAGGGCCTCCGGGAGGGAACTGTACCAGGGAAAGCTGTTCATCTTATACTGATTCCGACAACAGTTCATCAACCAGAGCTGCACAGCTCCTGTCGACTATTTCAAATACCGTTTCAAAACCTTCTGGCCCGCCGTACCAGGGATCGGGAACTTCCGCCCCTCCTTTCGGATCCCACTCCCGCATGAGTCTTATTTTTTTCAATTGTTCCGCATCCGCGACCCTCTGCAGCTCTTTCCGGTTGGCTTTGTCCATGGGTATGATCAGATCATACTCCTTCAGATCGGAGGGCTGAAATTTCCTGGCCAGATGATTGATGGTCACACCGTGACTTTCCGCAGTGCGGCGCATCCGGGAATCCGCCGGTTCTCCCACATGCCAGGCACCGGTTCCACAGGATTCCACTTTAATATCCAGTCCGGCTTCGAAGGCTCTTTTTTCAAAAACCGCATGGGCCAGTGGAGACCGGCAGATATTGCCTAGACAGACAAACATTACTTTTTTTACAGTCATGGCTTATTATAGGAGAAGAAAGTCCTTTGAGAAAAGGGATCGGCTCCAACCTTCCGCCGGAGACTACATCAGTTTCTTTTTATTTGCTTTTTGTGAATACAGACGGGTATCCGCCGTTACCATAAGAAAGCTGAGACTCTTATCGGGGAATTCCGAACCCAGAACAAAACCGAAACTGCAGGAGATCTTATAGGGCTTCCTGTACTTTCTGATCAAATGAGTTCTGGCTTTCTGCAGCCTCTTTTCAAGAATAACATCATAATTCTCCGGGATATTCGGAATCAGGGCCACAAACTCGTCTCCCCCCAGCCGGGCAATAATATCACCATCCCGACATGAGGATTTTATAATCTCTCCGATTGAAAAAATGGCAAAATCACCTTCCTCATGGCCGTATGTATCATTGATAGTCTTTAATCCGTCCAGGTCGGCGAACAGCAGAAGAAAATCACTTCCTTTTTCACGGCACTCCTGGATGAGCCGGCTGGACAGGGCCATGAATCCGCGCCGGTTGAGCAATCCCGTCAGATCATCCCTGAAAGAAAGATCCTCCAGTTTTCTGTTCATAATTTCCAGACCGAGGTAGGCGTCTTCAAGCTGTTTTATGGCTCTGTTTCTCTCTTCCACCAGCTGAATCTGCTGAAGTGCCGATGCGATCTGCGATGTGAGCGATTCAATGAAAACTCCGTCATTGACCGTAATTTTATCCCTGATAATGAAAAACATGTTTCCCCAGTACTGGTTCTGGGAAATGAGAGGTGAAATTATGAGCGACCCCCTGCTCCAGGAAGCCGACAGCTCTTCGGGAATGATCCTGGAACTGCTGTAATTCAGGGGGAGATCAACCGCCAGGTTCTCCTTCGAATACAGATATTCAAGAGAACAGGCGGTTCTCAGGTCTCTGTCTTCAAAAAGGGAAACTCCACAGAGGTCTACTTTAAATTGATCGAGATGATCATCCAGAAGTTCTCTGATCGTTTTCATATCGGGTGATGAGATAAACTGATTGGAGATGTTATTCAATGAACGCATCAGATAGTCACCCCGGACTTTTTTACTTGTCAGCGCATATTCAAGCTGCATGGAGATGAACACACGCATTTGATGCCAGACTTTTTCCATTCCCTTTTGCTGTTCACTTGAAAATTTATCAAGTGAATAGGACCGATGCAGGGAAATATAATCCTGAAATTGCCTTAATACCTTACTCTGTGACCCTGCATTATTGAGGTAATCGCTCAAGGGTTTGAAGGAGATAAGAAACTCCAGAAAATCGGATTCGGTCTCCCTGTTTATGTCGGATTTCAGTCGGGCTATCATCTTCTCCAGGTCACTGTCCTCAATGTCATTGAGGAATTTCGGAGGAAGGGGAATCATCTCCTTCAAAGGGAGATCCGCAGGGATTGAGACCTTTTTGATCATGTCCGGCATACATCCGCAGGACTCCCGGATGATCAGTTTAGCCGGGAAAAGGATATTCTCAGGTTCATCCCCCTTCTCGATCATCCTTCTGATTGTTTTGACTGCCTTGCGGCCCTGTTTGTAGGCTCGCTGATCGGCTGTCGTCAATCCCGGCATCTGGGAAACGGCTTCATCGGCGTTATCAAAACTCACGACGGCCAGATCATCGGGAAATGAGACTCCCATCTTCCCAAGTTCCTGCATTCCTGCAAGTGCCATG
This sequence comes from Spirochaetaceae bacterium, assembly GCA_003249275.1. Next base: position 8,675 of record QKJO01000193.1, on the reverse strand, counting down.
GAATCGCTGCTGAAGGCAACAGCGGTGATTTTTTTATCCTGCCACAGTCTGTAGATTGTCTTTGCGGCTTCTCTTCCTGAAAAAATCGTAAAATCACCGGGAATGACGTAATCAGGGTTAAAACTTATATTCCGGGATTCCAGAGCATCCCTGTACCCCTGCAAACGCTGATGTGCTTCCGGATGCCCTTCCGGACCTCTCACAAGGGCAATGTCGTGATGGTTATGGACCTCTATCATGTGTAACACGAGATCCTTCATCCCCCTGTAGTTATCAACACAGAGATTATTGAACCCTTTGAGGGGATAGCCGATATTCAGCATGGGCTTGCTTTTAAACCGTTCAAGAAAGAAAGACAGTTCTTCCTCGTTTTCAAACTGCCCCAACCCGCCTCCATAGATGATCAAACCGGAGATTTCGGGACTGAGAGTCATATCATACCAGTGGAAAAGATTGTGAGTTTTTTCCGGATTGCCGAGAAAACAGAGAGCCCGGTCTTTCCCGTCCTCCACAGCGGCGACAACACCGTCAAATAATGACTTTCCGAGGGGGTAGGAAATGCTCGGTATAAGAAAGCCGATGATCAACTTGGAATCCTCATTTTTTTATATATAGGAATGATAATACGACTCTCCCGGCAGAGCAAGTAAATCCGGCAGCCTTGTCGGACTGCCGGTGTGAAATTCATCCCTTAAGCATGAATGCAAGTGATTCGGAAAGAGTGTTCCAGATACCGATCCGTTTGGTGTCGTCATTTTCAAGAAGAGTGACCCTGAATCCCGGAAGTTCGGTACAGAAACCGCTGAGAGGCACCGTGCAGATCCCCGCTCCTCCCAGAAGATTGTAGACAAGTTTCTTGTCGGGAGCGGCCTTGCTCATGGGTTCTTTCAAGAACTCCTCCACTTTGGAAGGCATCTTCAGGGGAGTCCAACCCTTCATGGCTTCCGGATCAATCAGAACTGTAAGATAGAAGGCACCCTTGGGCAGGTTCACCCTGATTCCGGGAGTTTTATTCAGGATATCCACGGCTTCCACGGCACGGGCGGCAAAGATTCCGGCCCTGCGGTCCAGATGGCTTCTGTATCTGGAATCGCCGTAGACAAGAGGTATGGAGAGCTGGGGAAGGGTCGTGGAACAGACTTCCAGCCGTTTGGCATTGATGAGGGTCTGTATGAACATGTCGAAATTGGAATCCCGGTGACGGTTGAACACCTCCAGCCAGCCGCAGCGGGCGCCGGGCCAGGGATACTCCTTGCTGATGCTCCTCATGGCGATTCCGGGAACATCACCGATCACTTCACTGAGGTGGCAGGTCTCTCCTCCGTTGTAGACTATATGGGCATAGGTTTCATCACAGATGACGAACAGGTCATAGCGCCGGGCGATGTCCACGATCTGTTTCAGGATTTCCGGCGGATAGACGGCCCCTGTGGGGTTGTCGGGGTTGATCAGGAGAATTCCGGCGATCGAGTCATTGTAGCGGACCTTCTTTTCAAGGTCATCCAGATCGGGCATCCAGTTGTTTTCCGGATCAAGCTTGTAAGTTGTATGGCTGTATCCGGAGTGGGCCGCTTCGGCGGAGGACAGGGTGGAATAGGCCGGTGAAGGACCGATGACCCGGGCTTCTCTTTTCAGAAAGGCAAAAACAGTGGCCACGGCATCTCCCAGACCGTTGAAAAAGATGATGTCGTTGCTGGTGATCCGGCAGCCTCCCCGGCCGTTGACGATGTCGGCCAGAAAAGTCCTTGTATGCAGATCCCCTTCCGTCGCCGTATAGGCATAGCTTCTGCTCTCGGAAGCCAGCCCGGTGACGATATCTCTGATCCAGGGAGCGATCTCTTCGCCCTTGACGACGGGGTCACCAATGTTTTCATAGATGACCGGAACTCCCAGCTCTTCCAGTTTATGAGCCGTTCCTACAATTTCTCTGATTTCATAATGGAGCTGATCAGCCCCTTCCCAGACAATGTTTCTGCGCATTCCGTACTCCTGTATCCGTCGGGGCATCCGGCAATCGGGGCTAAAAAAAACCGCGATCCAGATTGAACCGCGGCATAATTGACTTGTTTTACGTCAGCCTGCGATCCTGTTGAGGAGTGCTGCGGCTGCCGCTGCGTTGAGACGACATTTACTGTTAAGTCGTGTTCGCAATTTCATTACGCTTATCGTAATGATAGATTATGAATGCGTCAAGAAGAATTTTGAAAAATCATATCTATTGACTAGGCGTGGCCGGCCACCTAGACTCTTCGGAAGAGAGGTGGAAATGAAAAAGATAGTATCCTGGAACGTCAACGGAATCAGAGCTGTGGAAGGAAAAGGGCTGTTTGAGTGGATGGATGCCTCTCAGCCGGACATCCTCTGCCTGCAGGAAACCAAGGCCCAGGCGGAACAGCTGCAGACTCATTTTCTGAACAGAGACGGGTACAGCAGTTTTTTTATAAGCGCCGAAAGAAAGGGTTACAGCGGCACAGCCCTCTATACGAAAGAGGAACCCCTCTCCATCAGCCCCCTGGGCATTGAAGAGTTTGATGCGGAAGGCCGGACCCTGATCGCCGAGTTCAGGGACTTTACGATATTCAACTGCTATTTCCCCAACTCCCAGTCGGAAGGCAAGCGTCTGGATTACAAGCTGGGATTCAATAAAGCTCTTAAGGAAAAAGCGGATCAGCTTGTGGCATCTGGAAAAAATGTCATTATCTGCGGCGACTTCAATGTTGCCCATAAACCGATCGATCTGACCCATCCCAAAAGCAATGAAAAAAATCCAGGCTACCTTCCCGAGGAGCGATCCTGGATGGACAGCTTCATCGACAACGGTTACTGCGATACCTTCAGAGCCTTTCACAAGGAACCGGAACAGTACAGCTGGTGGTCCTACAGGATGAATGCCAGAGAGAAGAATGTGGGCTGGCGTATTGACTACTTCTGCGTCAACGATGCCTTCATGGACAGGGTGGAAGACAGTGTGATCCATCAGGAAGTCTTCGGCAGCGATCACTGTCCCGTAGAGCTGATTCTGAAATAATGGTCATATCCTTTACCGGATAAAATGAGAAAGATTTCTGTCCGGTTTAAAAAATGAGTAAAATCAGCCGACAATCCAAGGGAGGAGAAAAGAGGTAAATGAGATTCAAATATAATGCTCCCGTGACTCTGTCCTTCGGGCTGATCTGTATTTTTATTCTGGTCTGCGACCAGTATCTTGTACCCGGCCTGATTCAGGGGGTGTTTACTGCCGAAGGTGCCTTGACCTTCCAGCTTGATGATTTTCCGGCCTATATCAGACTCCTGACCCATGCCTTCGGCCATGCCGGCTGGGATCATCTGGTCCAGAACATGACCTTCATTCTTCTCCTCGGCCCTCCACTGGAGGAAAAGTACGGTTCGGGACGGGTTGCCTTTCTAATGCTGATCACAACTGTGATCAACGGCCTGTTGAATGCTCTGTTTTTCCCCACCGAACTGCTTGGTTCCAGCGGCATAGCCTTTATGATGATCCTCCTTACTTCCTTTGCAGGAACAAGTCAGAAAGAGATTCCCGTATCCTTTCTCGCCGTGCTGGGTCTTTACCTTGTAAAGGAATTTTTCAATATCTTCAAAAATGATGACGTGTCTCAGATGTCCCACATTGTGGGCGGTGTCTGCGGTGCCATCTACGGCCTCTTCCTCAACTTTTTCGGAACCGGTTCGGTCAAAAAGGGCGGAAAACCCGCACCTCTGCCCGGCGGCAGTGCCAAAGAAACGATTATTCAGTAGTCCTCTCTTTTTTATTTTATCCCTATTGACAGGATTTCTACTCTCCTTTATGTTTCTATACATCAGTACGTTTCTATCTACAGAAACATTGGAGAGATCAATGCCGGCGAAAAACAAGAATTATTACCGCATAAAAGTTCCGGGAGATAAGTTCACCCCCTGTGCCCTGGCTATCAAACTGGGAGCCAAATGTCTGCTCGAATCGTCATCCCTTTCGGGCGGACACTCCCGGTATTCGATTCTGCTCGTAGATGAAGCCTTCCGGATCGTTCAGGAAGGAGACATTGTCTACCGTCTCTCCGGCAAGGGTAAGGAGAGAATCAGCCATCAGGGAGAGGATATCCTTCCCGTCCTTCAGAAGATGGCCTCCTTCCACCAGAGTGTGGAAGAGGAGTTTCCCGTACCCGCCGGCGGCATCGGATTTTTGTCCTTCGAATTTGCCGCCTACTGCGACGATATTCCCTTTCCCGACAGAGAGGATTCACTGGGACTGCCTCTGGCCGAGTTTATCTTCGGCCATGTGGTTCTCGTCTTTGACCACTATACGGATGAAATCACCCTGATCGGATTGAACTATCCCGATTTTGAAGTGGATCTGACTGCAGCTGTGGAAGGTGTAAAAAACCGGATTTTCGACCTGAATTTCAATTATCTGACAGAACAGAGCCTCAATTCCAAAGGAACACTCCTGCCCGATCCGGACAGTGAGAAAGAGTATATGGACATGGTAAACACCCTGAAGGAAGAGATCATAAAGGGGAATCTCCTTCAGGCTGTACCGTCCAGGCGACTGACGGTTCACACCAAACAGAGCGCCATGGACGCCTACCGGAATCTCAGATCCAGCAACCCTTCTCCTTATCAGTTCTATCTGGATTTCGGCGGGTATCAGCTTCTGGGTGCTTCTCCGGAAGTCCATGTCAAGGTCAGCCACGGAGAGGCCATCATAAGACCCATTGCCGGGACAAGAAGACGTGGAAAAAACGAGAAGGAAGACCGGGCTCTTGAAGCGGAACTTCTGGGTGATGAAAAGGAGAAGGCGGAGCATCTGATGCTTGTGGATCTGGCCCGCAATGATCTGGGACGGGTCTGCAAGGCAGGGAGTATCAAAATTACTGAAATGATGATCATAGAACGCTACTCCAAGGTGATGCACATCGTCTCAGAGGTTGTGGGAACACTCCGTGAGGGCGTAACAGCCGGTGAAGTCATCAGAGCCACCTTTCCTGCAGGGACGGTATCCGGCGCACCCAAGATCCAGGCCATCAAAACCATCTCTTCTCTGGAGAAGATCAACAGAGGCTTTTATGCCGGACTGGTCGGCTATTTCGATGCCAACGGAAGCCTGGACAGCTGCATCACCATCCGCAGCGCTCTCAAGAAAGATGAATTTCTCTACCTGCAGGCCGGCGGCGGCATCGTGTATGACTCGACTGCAGAGAGAGAACTGGAAGAGACCAAGGAAAAAATGCGCGCCATGGCCCTGGCGGCAGGAGTAGAGGTATAAATATGATAGCCCTGATCGATAACTACGACTCATTTACTTTCAACATCTACCAGTATCTGAAAGAGATTACGGATGAAGAGATCGAGGTATTCAGAAACGACAAGATCACTTTGTCCGATCTTGTGAACAAACAACCCGGCAGAATTATCCTCTCCCCCGGTCCCGGACGGCCGGTAGAGGCGGGAATATCTCTGGATGTGGTGAAGCATTTTCTTGGAAAAACACCCATACTCGGTATCTGCCTCGGCCACCAGACCATCGTTCAGGCCCTGGGCGGAAATATCGTCTCCGCAGCCAGAATCGTTCACGGAAAGGTGGAAGTGATGAGCCATGACGGCAAGGGGCTGTTCCGAAACATGCCGGCCGAGGCTCCCTTTACCCGCTATCACTCCCTGGCTGCAGAAGAAAAAACTCTTCCCGAGTGTCTGGAGATCACGTCCCGTTCACCCGACGGAGAGATCATGGGAGTCCGGCACAAGTCCCATATTCTGGAGGGAGTCCAGTTTCATCCCGAATCCATCGGCAGTGAAAACGGCCGTATCCTCCTCAAGAATTTCCTCAAGTACAAAAGAGAGCCCCTGAACAAGTCGGGCCTTCTGAAAAAACTTCTGGCAGGCAAGGACCTTGAGGAAAAAGAAGCCGAAGACTTTATGGATGAACTGACGGAAGGAAACCTTTCCGATGCCTTCATCGCCGCCATTCTGACAGCCCTCAATGCCAAGGGGATCAAATCCCATGAGGTTGCGGGCTGCGCCAGAGTTCTGCAGAGAAAAAAACAGGCCGTCCGGATTCCCGGAAAGAAGATCGATACCTGCGGCACCGGAGGGGACGGAAAGGGAAGCTTCAATATATCCTCTTTTTCCGCCCTGATAACGGCGTCCATGGGGATTCCCGTAGCCAAACACGGGAACAGGGCGGTCAGTTCAAAAAGCGGCAGTGCCGACTTTTACAGAAGTCTCAACATACCTGTGGAATCCAATCCTGAGGATGCGGCAAAGATGATCAAAGAGACGGGATTTTCCTTTCTCTTCGCGCCCCTGTTTCACGGAGCCATGCGCTATGCCGCACCGGTGAGACGGGAGCTGGGCATCAAAACCATTATGAACCTCATAGGCCCCCTGTCCAATCCGGCCGAGGCGGAATGCCAGCTCATCGGGGTTTATGATCCCGACCTTTGCCCCGTTATGGCCCGGGCAGCCAGGCTTCTGGGTGTCCAGAGGGTGATGACGGTCCACAGCCAGGACGGTCTGGACGAGATATCGCCGGCCGCTCCGACACGGACTTTTTTCATCGATCAGGACGGGATAGAGACTGACCGGATCTTCGACCCTTCTTCTCTGGGAATCAAGGGGTTTAAAACCGATGATCTGAACGGAGGAAACGCTGAAGAGAATGCAAAAATGGCCGTTGCCATCCTGAAGGGTCAGGGGAACCAGGCCTGCGTAGAGGCATGCTGTCTCAATGCGGGTGCCGCCTCCTATGTCTTCGGTAAATCCGGATCAATTGAGGAAGGTTATGAAGCCGCCAAGTCCGCCCTCAAGGACGGCAGGGTGCTCAAGCTTGTCAAACAGCTGCGGCAGATACAGAAGGGAATGGCTGAATGACCCCCATCAGCCCGTCTGCCGATATCCGGCTGGAAATAGCCCAGAAAAGAGCGGCAAGAGTGGCGCAAACCGGCCCGGCCGAGGGTTTTGCCGTACCGGATGAAAGAGAAGTACCCCTTGTTCCCTTCAGCAGGGAGAAAATGCTGATCTGCGAAGTAAAAAGACGGAGCCCCTCCAAGGGTGATATCGACAGGATTCCCAGCGCCGGAGACCAGGCGAGACTCTACAGTTCCCGCGGTGCCGCCCAGGTGAGCGTACTGACGGAACCGGATTATTTCTCAGGTTCCCTTCAGGATCTGATGGATGTGAAAAGAGTCTGTCCCGAACTGTCCGTACTCAGGAAGGACTTCCTTCTTTCGGTTGAGGATATTGAAGTCTCCTACAGAGCCGGCGCCGATGCCTGTCTGCTGATTGCCTCTCTTCTTGAAGAAGATCTTCTTGTCAGTATGCACAGAAAGTGCGAAGAGCTGGGGATGACTGCCCTTGTGGAGCTTCACTCGGAGGAAGATGTCAAAAAAGCCTCGTCTTTGAAACCGTCTCTTGTGGGGATCAACTGCCGGAACCTCAAAAACTTCAGAATCTACCCCCTTCAGCCCCTCAGAATCCGGTCCCTTGTGGACTGGAACTGCCGGTTTGTCTATGAATCGGGTGTGTTGAAGGTTGAGGATGGCGAGTTTGCCCTGAATGCCGGATTCTCCGGGCTTCTGGTGGGAGAGGGGGTTGTACGCAATCCCGAACTTATAGGAGACCTGCTGAAGGCCATGAGCCGTCAGACGGCTGAGAGCGGCGGCCCCTGGACAAAACTATGCAGCAGATATACCCCCGGCAGGCCTTTTGTCAAAATCTGCGGCCTCACCAACAGGACGGATTATGATCTGGCCATCCGGTCGGGTGCCGATCTCTGCGGATTCATACTGGCTCCCTCACCCCGTCAGACCACTCCCGATTTCATCCGCACCCTTCCCCCTTCGGAAGCACTGAAAGTCGGTGTTGTGGTTCTTGAGAAGGATGAAGAATTGAGTTCTGATGTTCTTGAGATGCTCAAAGACGGGGTTCTGGATTTCATTCAGTTTCACGGAAGTGAAACACCCGAAACAGTCCTTGGAAAGGATGGATATAAGGCTCTACGGATCAAAGAAGACTCGGACCTTGACAGAATGGAGGATTACTACCCCCTCCCCGTACTGATCGATGCCTTTTCAGCCGCATCGGCAGGAGGCACGGGAAAACGGATCGACAGCGCTCTGGTCAGGAAGGCCCGCGACCGGGGAGAACTCTGGCTCGCCGGAGGATTGAATCCCGGGAATATCGGTGAGATCCTGGATGAATTCCATCCAGAACTCATAGATGTCTCCAGCGGTCTGGAGGCCCAACCGGGCATAAAGGACCCGGATAAAGTAAATGCATTTTTCAAGGAGATTGACAGATATGCCCCGATACAATGATTTTTTCGGTCCCTATGGAGGACGCTACGTTCCGGAAGTGCTGCAGCCCCCTTTGAAAGAACTTGAAACGGCCTTTCAGGAAGCCCTGGACGATCCGCAGTTTATACAGGAGTTCAATGAATTCTGCCGTGATTTCATCGGGCGTCCCACTCCCCTCCTCCCTGCCCGGAATGCATCAAAAGCACTGGGCGGAGCACAGATCTATATAAAACTGGAGGGTCTTGCCAACACAGGCGCCCATAAAATCAACAATGCCGCCGGTCAGGCTCTTCTTGCAAAGCGTATGGGAAAAAAACGGATCATAGCCGAAACAGGTGCGGGACAGCATGGAGTCGCCACGGCTGCTGCCTGCGCCCGCCT
>QKJO01000180.1 GCA_003249275.1 Spirochaetaceae bacterium | reverse complement strand
GCCCCTGCAGATTCCCATCGGCGCCGAATCGGACTACCAGGGCAATATCGACCTTATAAAAATGAAGGAAATTCACTGGAGCAAGGATGATCAGGGATCAACCTTCGAATACAGAGATATCCGGCCTGAATATAAAGCCAGAGCGGAAGAATGGCGGGACAGGCTGATCGACAAACTGTCGGCCTACTCGGATGAAATCACCGAACTCTATCTTGAAGGCAATGAGGTGCCCGAGGATCTCATCAACACCGTTCTCAGACAGGAAACCATCAACCTCAACATTCTCCCGGTCTTTGTCGGATCGTCACTCAAGAACAAGGGTGTTCAGCCCGTACTGGACGGAGTCCTTTCCTACCTTCCTGCCCCCGAAGATCTCAAGGATATTGAAGCTGTTCATGTTAAAAAGGAAGAAACAGTTCTTCTCCACAGAACCCAGTCGGAACACCCTTCCGGTCTGATTTTCAAGATCCAGCAGGACAAGGAAGCCGGAGCCCTCTGTTTCGTAAGAGTCTATTCGGGAGAATTCAAGTCGGGCACTCCCGTCCTTAATGCAAACAAGCACAAGAGGGAGAGGATCAACCGTCTCTTGAGAATGCACTCCAACAATCACGAACAGATCAGTTCCGTGGGTGCCGGTGATATCGCCGTTATTGTGGGTATGAAGATGGCCCAGACGGGAGACACTGTCTGCAGCGAGGGATACCCGGTCATTCTGGAGAACATGGAATTCCCCGAACCCGTGATTTCAGTCGCCATCGAACCGAAAACCATGAGTGATCAGGACAAACTCAAGGCTGTTCTCGATACTCTGCAGAAGGAAGACCCCACCTTCAAGGTCAGCAACAATGAAGAGACGGGCCAGCTGATCATATCCGGTATGGGAGAGCTTCACCTGGATGTTCTCGTTACAAGAATTACGGATGACTACAAGGTCGAAGCCAAGGTCGGTAAACCTCAGGTTTCCTACAGGGAGACGATTACATCCACAATCGTCCATAACGAGCTGTTCAGCCGGGTACTTGCCGGCAAGGAAAACGAGGCGAATATCACCCTGAGAGTGGAACCCCTTCCCCGGGGAGAAAGCAACAAATTCAAAAATGAGGTTCCCAAAAACAAGCTGCCCCATGAATTTGTGGAAGCCGTTGAGCGCGGAGTCATGAATGCCATGGGATCCGGCATCATGATGGGTTATGCCACCATCCATGTGGGGGTTACCCTGACCGATGCGGTATACAATGAAATGACATCGACAATCCTCGCCTTTGAATCGGCGGGATCTCTCGGTTTTGACAATGCCTGCCGCAAGGCGGACCCCGTTCTTCTCGAACCCGTGATGAATGTGGATATCATGTGTCCCTCCGAGTATGTGGGTGACGTTATCAGTCAGATTACCCAGCGCGGCGGGATGGTCAGCTCCATGGAGTCAAGGCCTGCCTATGAACTTGTGAAGGCTCAGGCGCCCATGGTGAAAATGTTCGGCTATACGACCGCACTGAGAAGTCAGACTCAGGGCCGTGGTACTTTTTCAATGGAATTCTCCCATTTTGCCCCCAAAGGCTGAAGTTTTTTTCAAAAGTTCAATATAAAAATACAAAGTTCTGTCTGCAAAGATTTTAAAGATTCCTGCAGACGGAACTTTTTTTTTGATCCTTCTGTTTTTCCCCTTTCGAATTTTAAAAAGGTTAAATATCGTTTGACGCCCCCGGAAATAGGGTTTTATGATGAATATAACAATTTTTATCTGAACAAGGAGGACGAAGGTGGCATTTACAACCGATACCATCAGAAACATTGCAGTGTGCGGACACGGTGACACCGGAAAAACGACTCTGGTTGAGCAGATTCTGTTTAATGCCGGTGTTATTTCGAAGGCTGAGACAATCGATTCCGGTCGAACGGTCAGTGATTTCACAGAAGAGGAGATTGAAAGAAAGATTTCCATTCATTCCTCCCTGACGAATGTTGTGTGGAAAGACACCAAAATCAACATCTTTGACACACCCGGTGCGTCTGACTTTGTGGGCGAAGTCGTTTCGTCCTTCAGGGCCGCCGAGTCTGCCGTGATGCTCATAGGAGCACGTTCGGGTGTTCAGATAGAAACTGTCAAACTCTGGCGGAGACTTGATGCCCGGGACATGCCCCGGATTGCTTTTATAAATAAAATGGAAAAAAACAGAGCCGACTTCTACAAGGTTCTGGAAGATCTGAAGGAATTCGATATTACTGTCATTCCCCTGACCATTCCCATGGGACAGGCCGAAGACTATCAGGGCGTCATCAATCTGATGAATATGAAGGCCTACAAAAAAGAAGGCGGCGGAAAAGAGGAAAACGCCATCGAAATTCCTGATGAATATAGGGAAATCGCCGAGGAATATCACCTGAAGATGATCGAGATGGCAGCCGAAGGTGATGATGAACTGACGGAAAAGTATTTCGAAGAAGGAACTCTGAGTCTGGACGAAGTGAAAAAGGGGCTCCGTGAAGGGCTTTTCGACAACAGATTCGTTCCCGCCTTCTGCGGCAGCGCGGTTGACAATTCCGGAATCACCCCGCTGATGGATTTTATAGCCTTTGAATCCCCGGCACCCGGGCGGGTGGAAGAGCCCTGCATCAGCGGAGAAAAGTCGAGAATGGTTTCTTCCGAAGGCGCCACTTCAGGCATCATCTTCAAGACGATGATCGACAAATTCGCCGGCAAGATGTCCTATGTCAAAGTTATCACAGGCAAGCTCACAAGCGGCAGTGAAGTGTTCAACTCCAGGGAAGAGAAGAAGGAGAGAATCAACAAACTTTTCCTCTGTGAGGGCAAGGAGCTGAAAGAAACCAACGAAGTTCTGGCCGGCGATATCGCGGTTATAACCAAGGTTGAGTCTCTGGCTACAAATGATACGATCTGTACCGCCGATGATGTGATCCATTACAAGTCTCTCGCCCTGCCCCATCCCGTCTACTCTCTGGCCATAAGCGCAGAGAATCAGAAGGAAGAGGACAAGATGTCCGCCCAGCTTCACAAGGTGGCCGAAGAGGATCTGACCTTTACGATCAGATACAACGAGGAGACCAAGGAAACTGTCATATCCGGCATGGGTGAACTTCACATCAATATCATCCTTGAAAAACTTCTCAAGAATTTTAAAATCAACGTCAACCGGAGAATTCCAAGAGTTCCCTACAGGGAAACTATCACCGGTACGGGTGATGCGGAATACACCCACAAGAAACAGTCGGGCGGTCACGGTCAGTACGGCCGGGTCTGTCTGAAAATCCATCCTCTGGACCGTGGAAATTTCTTCGAGCTCACCAATGACATCAAGGGCGGTTCCATCAGCAAGGGGTATTTTCCCGGTATAGAAAAAGGGCTGCTGGAAGGTATGAACGAAGGGTTCCTGGCAGGCTATCCTCTCATGGATATCGGAGTCTCCGTGTATGACGGCAAGGAACACCCTGTCGACTCTTCGGAAATGGCATTCAAGCTGGCAGCGAAACATGCTTTGAAAGAGGCTGTGGAAAAGGCCAAACCAACACTCCTTGAGCCGGTCATGAATCTTACAGTTTTTGTAGAGGATCAGTTTCTGGGAGATGTGCTTTCCGATCTTTCAACCAAGAGAGGACGTGTTCTGGATCAGAAACCCATCGGGGGCGGCATACAGTCCATTGAAGCTCAGGTTCCCCAGGGTGAACTTATGAGGTACAGCATCGATCTCAAGTCAATGACCTCGGGAACGGGAGCTTTCGAGGTGGAATTCAGTCACTATGATCCCGTGAGCGGCAAAATCGCCCAGGATATCATCAAAGCATCCGAAGCTGCGTCATGATTCGGCGGCCGGGGTCCTTCTGGATTCCCGGCCGTATTTATTTTCAAGCAGCAGATCCAGAGTGGAGAATGTGTATCCGTTTTCACGGATTACCGCTTCGATCAGTTCGGGCAGCAGGAGGGCTGTGCTTTCAAGTTCATGGAGCAGC
>QKJO01000254.1 GCA_003249275.1 Spirochaetaceae bacterium | reverse complement strand
CTCTGTCTGAAGGAAGGTCCGGCATGATACGGAAGACTGTATGGTGATTTCTGCAAGCTGCTCGACAGTGGGATCCGGGATGGTGGCGCAGTCCGAGAAGATCATCAGGCCGTCTTTTCCCCACTTCTTGTCGGGAAAGTCCATTACGAAACAGGAGGATGCGGAGGAGACGCCGGGAGCTGTTTTGATGATTGTAAAACCGGCGACAAGAACTTTACCGGTGGCATTGTCGGCTCCGGCAACCATGGCATCCGCATCACCCTTGCGGACCATCATGGCGCCCCATTTGAGGTTGTCCTTGATCTGGACACGGGCTTCTTCAATGGTCATGCCCTTCTGTTTTCTGAGTTCATAGTACTCCTGGGCATAGCCTTCGGCCAGGTCGGAAACGGCGGGGTCAAGAACTGTGATTCCGTCCAGGGATACGCCTTCGCTGCCTGCGGCTGCTTTTACGGCAGCTTCATCTCCGATGAGGAATACTTCGGAAACGATCTTTTCATCCACAATGATTCTGGCGGCGGTAATGGTTCTCGGTTCCGTACCTTCGGGAAGAACAAGCTTTTTCTGCATGCTGACGGCTTTGGCTTTCATATTTTCTACAAATGACATAACTAATAGATCTCCTGAGGATTGGTTTCGGACCCCGCTGCAGAACGCCGGTTCGGTAAGGAGTCCCGGATTATTTTTGTTACTATAAACTTTTTTCGGAAACTGGAAAAGAAGTCTGACCCCATTATAATTGTGAAAGATCCGGCCTTTCCGGACAGGACGATTTGACTTTCCAACCTTTTGTTTTTTCTGTATGATAGGATACATGCAAATAGCGGTATACGGTCTGGGCCGTTTCGGAGCCTTCTGGGCATCTTTGTTGTCAAAATCCTTCGAAGTGAAAGGTTATTCCCGAAACCCCGACAGAATCACGCCCGACGGCGTGGCGAGAGTGGACATAGATGAACTTCTGGACTGCCATGTCCTGTTTCTCTGCAATGCCATCTCCTCAATGGAGAGCGTTCTGGAATCGATTGCTCCCCGGCTTAAACCGGGAACTCTCGTCGTGGATACCTGTTCGGTCAAGGTCTACCCCGTAGATCTGATGATGCGGTATCTGCCCGACAGTGTTGAAGTCCTGGGAACCCATCCCATGTTCGGTCCCGATTCGGGAAAAGACGGAGTAAAGGGACTGCCCATCGTCATGTGCAAAGAGCGGATCAGCGACGAACACTATGTTCTGTGGAAGGACGTTTTCCGCGGCCTGGGTCTGACTGTTCAGGAAATGACCGCACATGAGCACGACAGGGAAGCCGCCTATACGCAGGGAATCACCCACTTTATAGGCCGGACCCTGAATGAGCTGAATCTTCACCCCAGTTCGATCGCCACGGCAGGTTATCAGAGGCTTCTGGATATTATCAGGCAAACCTGTAACGACCCCTGGCAGCTCTTTCTGGATCTGCAGAAATTCAATCCATATACGTCCCAAATGCGTCAGGATCTCCATAAGGGACTTGAAAAAATGCTGAGAACCTTTGATTCTATTGAAAGTTTAGGAGACCGGAATGGCTGAAATTCACTCAAGAAAGATTAAAGAGCACAGACTGGATACAGTGCTGGCTGAAGATATCAGTTTTACAGGAGAGCTCTCATTTACAAGAGAGCTTATGATCAAAGGGAAGTTTGAGGGCCGTATCAAGGCTCAGGGCGACCTTTACATCGATGAAAATGCCGATGTTACTGCAGAGATCGGCGCCCGTTCCATCCATGTCCGGGGCAGAGTCAAAGGCAATGTCAAAGCCGACTCCCAGGTGGAACTGATGGGGAATGCCGAGGTCATCGGCGACATCACGGCGCCGAAAATCATTATGGAAACAGGGTGCCGTTTTGAGGGAGTCAGCAGAATGGTTCCCGCGGAGGACCGGTTTGAAAAATAAGACAGCTGCCATATGCCTTCTTCTCGTTCTGGTATTCACGTCCCTGGGGGCAGCCCAGGAAAAGGTGGATGCCCTGAAGCTCTACAGACAGGGTTCTTTTGAAGAGTCGGTTCAGGTTTGCCTGACCGAACTTTCCTCCTACGGCGAAAACCAGCTGATTCAGAGGATGGATTCCTATACCGTACTCGGATGGGGGCTGATCCGCCTGGGCCGGTATGACGAGGCGGTCCGCTACGGTGAAGATGCCCTCAAATGGTCCCGGTACGATGCCAGAATCATCGAGAATCTCGGCGAGGCCCACTACTATCTGGGCAATCATGAAAAGGGACTGGATTTTTTTCAACAGTATGTTTCCCTGAATCCGACGGGAGACCGGATCGGACAGGTTTACTATTACATGGGCGAGACCTATATCCGTCTGGGACAGTACAATCATGCTGATATTGCCCTTTCAACGGCCATCTATCATGTTCCTTCGGCCGCACGCTGGTGGTCGAGGCTGGGTTATGCCCGGGAAGGGGCAGAAAAACCGAAAGCCGCCGAAGAAGCCTATAATCAGGCTCTTGCACTCCAGCCCTCCCTTCAGGAAGCCAGAAAGGGTCTGGAAAGAGTGCTTCAGAACTGAGGGAGTTTGAATGAAAGCCGCCTTTTTTACCCTCGGCTGCAAACTGAATCAGTGTGAAACGGAAGCTCTGGCAGACTCTTTTGAGAAACAGGGATTTGAAATCTCAGGGTTTTCTGAAGATTCTGATGTTTATGTCGTCAATACCTGTACGGTAACCTCAAAAAGCGAACAGAAGGCCAGACGGGTCATCAGGAAGGCAAGCCGGGACAATCCGGAGTCTCTGGTTCTCGTCACAGGCTGTTATGCTCAGCTGGAACCCGAAATCATCAGAGATCTGGGTCCCAATGTTCTCTCGGTTCCTCTGGATCAGAAAGATCTGATTATGGATATGGCCGGTTTTCTGTCCAGCGGACAGGCCGACGGCATGGGGCTCTACCGCAGTGCGGGATTCTGGCTTGAATCCCAGAATCCCGGCATGGACGACTCTCAGAACCGGTTCCGATTTTCCGCCGCCGATTTCAATTTTCATGCCCGTGCGTTCCTGAAGATACAGGACGGCTGCGATAACCGCTGTGCCTACTGCCGGGTCTGTCTGGCCCGAGGCAAGTCTGTCAGCCTTGAGAGTGCAGTCCTTATGGAACGACTGAAGGATCTGGAGAGCAGGGGATACCGTGAAGTTGTTCTGACAGGTGTGAACATCGACTCCTACAGAGACGGGGAGATGAATCTGTCCGATCTGCTGGAGAAAATCCTGGACGAGACATCCGGGTTCAGAATCCGCCTCTCTTCTCTGGAACCGGAGACCCTGCTGAGCAGAGATCTTTCCGTACTGTCCCACCCCCGGATCTGCCCTCACTTTCATGTTTCAGCCCAGTCCTGCAGCGACACGGTTCTGGAGAGGATGAACCGTCCCTACAGGAGCCGTTCAGTGGCTGAGGCGGTGAAGAGACTGAGAGAGCTGAAGGATGATCCCTTTATCGCCGCCGACATCATCGCCGGTTTTCCCGGTGAGACCGATGAGGAGCATAAGGAAACCCTCTCCCTACTGAAGACTCTGAATTTCTCCAGAATTCATGTCTTTCCCTTTTCGCCGAGACCGGGAACGGCCGCCTGGGATATGAAACCGGCCGTGCCTGAACGGGTCACAGGAGAGAGAACGGCAGAGATACGGTCCCTTTCGTCTGTATCATATAGGGAATATCTGGAATCCCAGGTCGGCAGACAGCTTCAGGTGCTCCTGGAGGAGGAGAAGCATCTCTCCGGAAAAACGGTTTGGGAAGGCACCTCGGATAATTATCTGAAGGTCAGGATCAGGGTCGGCAAAACCCGGGAAAGGGGTGAACTTGTGAACTGCAGGATCACAGATGTCAGAAATTTTATCCTTCAGGGCGAAGTTGTCTAGGTCAATAGTATATGTTTGTTTTGATTGAAATTAACTGATTTTGTGCTACATTATAAGCATCTTTCTGCTCACAGGAACAGA
>QKJO01000213.1 GCA_003249275.1 Spirochaetaceae bacterium | reverse complement strand
ATATGGCGATATAGCCGAACAGTCCGTAGATAACCGAAGGGATACCCGCCAGAAGTTCTACAACGGCTCTGAGCACATCGGCGATCTTTCCTTCCGCCATTTCGGCCATAAAGACACCGACTGCCAGACCGACGGGCACAGACAGCAGGAGGGCACCGAAGGTGACCCAGATGGAGCCCATGATAAAGGCGAGGATTCCGTACTGAGGCGGATCTGCCGTGGGAGCCCAGTTGCTTGTGAATAAGAATTTGAGGGGATTAACCTTTGTAAAAAGGGGCAATCCCTCCTGGAAAATGAAAATGGTGATGAAAATAACACTGATGACGGAAATAAACGCACTGAGGAGCAGTATTTTTTCAAACGTATTTTCCAGAAAACCTTTTGAAGACTTCAAGACATCTTCTCCTATAGACTTGGAATTTCATTTACTCACATTTTCCACATGATAAAAGCGGTTATTGTTAAAGGAATGTTAGAATACGGTTAAATTGATAACACAAAAAAAAGACTGCCTTCATGAGGCAGCCTTCTTGATCCTGAGTATTGAAATTACTTCAGGGGGATGAACTTTTCTTCAGCTACGATAGCCTGACCTTCATCGGAAAGGATGTAGTTGATGAATGCTTCTTCCAGTGAACCGGCGGCAACTTTACCTTTGGTGATCAGAATCAGGTCTCTCTGAATGGGGTAGGAACCGTCGAGAACATATTTTACTTCGGGAACAACACCTTCGATGGATACTGATTTTGTTCCGGCATCTTTACCGAGGTAACCGAATCCGCAGTAACCGATGGCAAAGGGAGTGGAACCGACTTTGGCAACCATGTCACCGTTGGAAGTAACAATAGCGGCTGTATCTACAAAAGACTTTCCGGCTTCTTTGACAGTTTTTTCGTTGAAACAGTCTCTGGTACCGGAAGCTTCATCTCTGTTAAAAACTACGATCTTACCATCGGGTCCGCCGATTTCTTTCCAGTTTGTGATTTCACCGGCGTAGATACCGATCAGCTGATCGTGTGTGAGAGCGTCGATATTGACAGATCCTTTGTTAACGACAACGGCAACTCCGTCTTTTGCGATAGCAGTGGCAACGGCACCGGCATCTACTTCGGAGGACTTCAGACTCCTGGAAGCTGCACCGATGGAGTAGGTTCCGTCAAGAGCACCCTTAACACCGGCGGAAGAACCGGGGGCATCATAGGAGATTTTAACATCGGGGTTCATTTCGGTATAAGCTTCGGCAGCGGCACGAACGATGGGTTCAACAGTTGTCGATCCGCCGAAAGCGTAGTTTCCGGAGAAGCCTGCATCAGAGCTCATGGCAGCGCCGCTGTCTTTCTGACCGGCGGCGAATGAAAAACCTGCAACAACGAGAATCAGTAAAAAGGCAAAAATCTTCTTCATAATTTCAATACTCCTTGAAAATAACTTCAGGCCCGATCACTGATATTTTTTTTGATAAGGCCGTATTTCCCATAATTTGAGCTCATAATCCAACTCTGAAATAAAGATATGGTAAGGGAATTGTTAAATTACGGTTAAGTCTGCTCATATTCGGAATTTCTGCGATTCTCTTTCCCGGCAAATTTTAAAAATTAAACTCCCTTCTAACATTTTCCTAACACTGAGCTTCTCTAATGAACTCAGTTAATAAGAAAGGATTAGAATATGAAGATTCAGTTACAGGCGATCCTCCTTGTTTTGTTCAGCGCTCTGGCCATTTTCCTGGCCGGGTTTCTTTCAGTTTCCCAGCTTAATGTTTCAGACAAATTGAATGACAGGATGTATCTTCATCAAAGTGCCCTGGTCACACTGAACGATTTTCAGACAGCCGCCAACAACCAGGTTCTTTACGGTGTGGATCTCGTCAGAACCCGGGATATTTCCGGTGACCGAATCGTCGCCTACCGGACGATGGAAACAAAATTCGGCAGAGAAATAGAGAACCTCGAGTCTCTCAAACTTCCCGGAGAAGAAGAGCTGGAAACAAATATCCGGCTTCTGGCAGAGAAAGGAAAGAAGCTGTCGAATCTTTGCAAAACGGATCTCAGGGACCCTCTTTATGCCCATCAGGAATTGAAGGACGGCATTGTCGAACTTCTCATCTACAAGCAGCTGGACAGCATCGGAACGGAGATCAACACCATAAGATACAAACTGGACAGACAGATCACCGACGACATGATCAGGCACACAAAACAGAATGCCGACTATATAAGGATATATCTCCCCGTGAGCAGCGGGATTCTCTTTCTGGTCATCCTGTTCAGCTTCATTATCATCCAGAGGGCACTGAACTCAATCAACAAGACTGGCAGGTTTTTTGAGACCCTGGCGGCGGGCCAGAGCCGGCTCGACATATCCATGCCCGAAGGCGGCAGGGATGAAATCGCCACACTGAGGCGGAACTTCAATCAGTTCATGAGAAACCTCAATCAGCGGCAGACCGCGCTGAAAGGAATTGCGGAAGAACAGGTCGATTCGGGGTCGAGCCTGAATCAGCTGGCCTCGGAACATGCCTCGGCGGTAACCCAGCTCAACCAGAACCTGAATATGGTTCATGAACATACAGTCAAAATGTCACAACAGGTCAATTCATCGGTGGAAGAGGTTCATAGAATCACCAGCTCCCTGGATGCCCTTGAAAAGCTGACAGGAAAACAGTCACAGAGTGTGGCTGCCGTGGTTCACAGGGGAGACTCGGTCAGGGAGGCACTGGATTCCCAGAAAGAAGCCGTTCTGCAGCAGATGCTTCTGACCCGGAAGGTGAAAGACGAGAGCATGACGAACAGACAGATTCTGGACCTTCTGAGAACACAGATCAACGAGATCCTGAGCCAGTCGACCGCCATATCCAACGCCATTGTATCCATTCAGGATCTTGCCGATCAGACAGACATCCTCGCCATCAACGCTTCCATCGAATCAGCCCATGCCGGAACCTACGGCAAAGGATTCGCCGTTGTGTCGGGAGAGATGCGGTCCCTGTCCACAAAGGTGAGGCAGAATACTTCCCTGGTCACGGAACTGCTGGGAGAACTGGAGAACAAGCTCCACATGATGTCGGAAGAGGAAAAACAGAACCAGGAATCCATAGAACGGCTTATCACGCAAAACGACAATGCTGTGGAATCGATTAAAAACCTTGAACATTCACAGATTGAAATAGACGGAACCATCACCGAACTTCTGGAAGTTCTGAACTCTATCCAGACCGGTTCCCGAAAAGTTCATGAAGAGGCGGATGAAGTCAGGAACAGCAGCCTGCAGATCACAAACAACATGGAGAACCTTAAAAATCAGCAGAAAACCCTGGCCATAGAGTCGGAAGAGATGAACAAAGGGATCAGCCATCTGACCTACGGAACTGGATTTTTACGTGAACTGAGTGAAAGAAACAGCCGTACGGCGGCGACCCTGAATGACGAGATAAAGAAAATGGGGTCGTCATAGGGATTGACTTTAAAATAAATAAACCATTGAATGGTTGTTTATGACAGTACTACTTCCCGCCATCACAGCGATATTTCTCCCGATTATTCTCGGTCTCATCAGTAAAAACGGGAATTTCATTCACGCCGAACACAGGCAGATTATTCAGCAGTTCGCCATCAGAATCGCGGTCCCCTTTATGGCATTCAATTCCATGCGGGTGATCAATCTGCAGACGGCAGGCCAGTTTCTTCCCATGTCCTTCGCACTCCTGGTTTTTATGGGCATAGCCTGGCTGATTTCCTGGTTCCTGATTACCAGAATGACACGGAAAAGCAAATGGTTCAAAAAATACCAGGCTGAACTGCTCCTCATGGCCTTCGGAGGAAACGTCGGTTATATCTGCTGGAAGCTTCACGAGCTGCTCATCGGTGCGGAAGGTCTGCAGAGGGGGATCTTCTACACTTCTTTCTACTGGCCCTGGCTGCTGACCTACGCCTTCCTTACAGTGGGTGTTCTCAAATTATCCAAGCAGCACAGTCTGGACAAGAAGAAA
>QKJO01000070.1 GCA_003249275.1 Spirochaetaceae bacterium | reverse complement strand
AATATACAAAAACTGAAAAAGAAAGGTCTTTCTTTCATCTATATATCCCACCACCTGAGTGAAATTTTTGAAATTGCAGACAGGGTTACCATTCTCAGGGACGGTCAGTATGTCTGCACCGCCGATGTCGCCGATATCGACGAAGATTATCTTGTCAGCAATATGGTGGGCAGAACGATTTCCAACATGTACGGCCGGAGAGAGTCCCATCAGGAGATCGGCAATGACCTCCTCGTGGTGGAACAGCTGAGGCGCAAGGGCAGTTTTGATGAGATCTCATTCAGCGTCAGAGCCGGAGAGATCGTCGGGATGGCCGGTCTTGTGGGTGCCGGGCGGACAGAGGTCGGAAGATGTATTTTCGGTGCCGAACCCGCAGACTCGGGCCGGATAACACTGGACGGCCGGACATTGAATATCCGTAATCCCAAGGATGCCATCCAGCACGGTATAGGCTATCTCAGTGAAGACCGAAAAAGTCAGGGGCTGATTCTTGATTTTTCAATTACCCAGAATCTTGTAGGAAATCATCTGGAGGATTTCAGTACGCCCTCAGGTTTTCTCCGGGAATCTCATATCCAGAGATTCGCCCAGGAGTGCAAAAAGGACTTCGGGATTGTGACGCCCACTTTGAATCAGAAAGTATCCAAACTGTCGGGGGGGAATCAGCAGAAAGTTCTGCTCGGTGCCTGGATGGGGATCAAGCCGAGGCTTCTGATCGTGGATGAACCGACCAGAGGTGTTGATGTGGGTGCCAAGAGTGAAATTTACAATCTGCTTAGAAATCTGGCGGCCAGGGGAGTCGGAATCATAATGATCTCCTCTGATCTGCCGGAAATCCTCGGAATGAGCGACCGTATCCTGGTTATGCAGAACGGCCGTCTTGTGGGGACAGTTCCGGGAGACCAGGCGACTGAAGAAAATATTATGACCCTGGCAGCCGGGTCAGTTGAAGGAGAATCGAAATGAACTGGTTAAAAAGCATGGTTAAACAGAGAGAATTCATGATTTTCATGATTGTGTCTCTCCTCTTTATAGTGATGATATTCGCCTCACCCTACTTTCTGAGCACTGCCAATATTCTGGCAGTACTTCTGGGATTGTCTCTGGAGGCCATTATTGCCGTTGCCATGGCTCATCTGATGGTTTCGGGCGGATTTGATATGTCTGTCGGATCTGTCGTGGCATTTACGGGTGCGGCGACGGCCATGATCCTCAGGAATGGAGTTCCCATCCCTCTGGCCCTTCTCATCGGTCTGTCCATCGGAGCGGCCATCGGTTTTTTCAACGGATTCATTATTGCCAGAGTCGGCATCAATCCCTTCGTTACAACACTGTCGAGCCTCAGTCTTTTTCGCGGACTCACTCTTATCATAACGAAGGGACAGAATATTACCGGCCTGCCAAAGGAATTTAAGGCCATTGGCCAGGCAAAACTGGCTGGCATACAAACCCCCATCATCATTGCGACCATTCTGATCATTCTGGGCGACATCTTCCTCCGGAAGTCCAGGTTTTTCCGGCAGAGCTACTATATCGGAGGCAATGAGCAGTCCGCCCGTCTCTCCGGTATTCCAGTGGACAGGATTAAAATCCTGGCCTATGTTCTCACGGGTGTTTTTGCAGCGATTTCCGGAATAGTCATGACAGCCCGGCTCGGATCGGCTTCCGTTACCGCCGGTACGGGGATGGAACTGAGGGTCATCACAGCCGTCATCATCGGGGGAGCGAGCCTTCAGGGAGGAGAAGGATCGGTTTTGGGAGCCTTTCTGGGAACTTTTCTGATGGCTCTGATCACCAATGCCCTGACTCTGCTGGGAGTGGATGTCTACTGGCAGACCTTTGTGATCGGTGGAACACTGCTGTCTGCCGTACTGATTGATACTTTAACCAAAAAATACAAGACCCTTTAGGAGGAACGGTGAAAATGACTGGCAAGGAAAAACTGCAGAGAGCATTGAAACATGAAGATGGCCCCGTCCCCGTTGACTTCGGCGGAACCAGTGTGACCGGGATGCACTGTTCGGTGGTAGAGGGACTGAGAGAATACTACGGTCTTGAGAAGAGACCTGTAACAATCCATGAGCCCTACCAGATGCTCGGACTTGTGGAAGAAGATCTTATGGAAGCCATGGGTTGTGATGTTGTGGGAGTCTTTCCGCGGAATACCATGTTCGGGTTCCCCCTTGAAAAATGGAAGGAGTGGAGAACGCCCTGGGGGCAGGATGTCCTTGTTCCCGGCAATTACAATACAACCATGGATGGGAAGAATGTTCTGATCTACCCCGAAGGCGACATGAACGCCCCGCCCAGCGGAAGGATGGTTGATGGCGGTTATTTTTATGATACCATCATTAGACAGCCCGAAATTGATGATGACAATCTGAATCCCGAAGACAATCTTGAAGATTTCAAGGCAGTTTCTGAAGAAGATCTGGCCTATTTCAGCAAGGCCTGCAGGGATGCCGAGAAGACAGGAAAGGGGATCGTCGCCAATTTCGGAGGAACCGCCTTCGGCGACATCGCCCTGGTTCCGGCACCCTTTCTGAAATACCCGAAAGGTATCCGCGACATCACCGAATGGTATATCTCCACTATGACAAGGGCGGACTATATCCATGAAGTGTTTGAAAAACAGAGTGCTATCGCGATTGCAAATCTGGAAAAGATTTATAAGGCTGTCGGAGATATTCCCGATGCTGTTTTTCTGTGCGGAACAGACTTCGGTACCCAGAATTCCCAGTTCTGTTCAGCCGACACCTTTGATGAGCTGTATGCTCCCTACTATAAAAAGGTCACATCCTGGATCCACGAGCATACAAACTGGAAGACCTTCAAACACTCCTGCGGTGCCGTTGAGCCTCTGATGAGCCATTTTATCGAGAGCGGCTATGACATCATCAATCCGGTTCAGTGTTCCGCCGACGGGATGGATCCGGCTCATCTGAAGAGTACTTACGGGAAATCCTTGACTTTTTGGGGAGGCGGGGTGGATACTCAGAAGACTCTTCCCTTCGGCACAGCGGATGAAGTGCGGAAGGAAGTTGCCGAAAGACTGAAAATTTTCAGTGCACAGGGCGGTTTTGTATTTGATGCCATCCATAACGTACAAGCCCGGACTCCGGTAGAAAATATGGTGGCCCTTATTGAAACAGTAAAGGAATTCAATGCAGAACGCTCTTAGAGGGCGAATGGACCGGGATTATACAATACTGATCATAGACGATGAACCTCTGGCCCGTTACTCATTCAGAAATCTGATTGCCGGACGGTTCCAGGGATTCTCGGTCGCCGGAGAAGCTGATACCGGACCGCAGGGTCTTGAGCTGTTCAGCCGTATTCGACCCGACATCGTCATGATGGACATACAGATTCCGGACCTGAACGGCCTTGAGACATCCCGGCTGATTCTGGAACGGTATCCCGGAGCCCAGATCATCATACTCAGCGCCTATGACCAGTTTGAATATGTTCAGGACGCCATCAATTTCGGTGTCCTGGGTTACCTTCTCAAACCTGTTCAGGAAAAGAAGCTTGCCCGCCTTCTGGATCTCGCCGTTGAAAATATCGATGCCTTCGGTGAGCGGCGGAAAAATCAGGAGCAGCTGAAGACTTATCGCGATATAGCCGAAGCCGATATGATCAGTTCTTTCATCTACGGCAGCAGCGGCGGTCTTGAAGCCTCCTTTTATGCCGGCCTGATGGACCCTAAAATCGCCAGCGGTTTTTTTGCCGTGTTCAGGCCGGAGATTCCCGCCGCAAAAGTGAAACAGATTTCCAATGAACTGAACGCCTTTCTGAAACATCTGCCCGGCTGTACTGGAGGCCGCTGGATGGGGGGTGTCGCCCCGGTCTTCATACGGGGAGAAGCCGAAAACAGCAGTGTTCTGATCGACAGCATCACACGCCGACTGCAGGTTCTGACGGGGTCTGTTGTCAGATGGGGTGTGGGTGAAATCCACGAAATATCAGATGACTTCTCTCTGTCCTTCAGGCAGGCCAT
>QKJO01000248.1 GCA_003249275.1 Spirochaetaceae bacterium | reverse complement strand
GGTCCCGTTCTGGATTTCCAGAGAGACCACAAGCTTCTCATCCTTCAGCACATCAAAATCCGAAAGAGAGTCCTGGAGCTGCTTTACCGTCTCCCGCAGAAGCTTTCCGTCGTAATGGGGGAAATAGAGAACCTGGGCATCCACAGTCCTCCTTGTTCCGAGAACCTGCTGAAAGACAACCCGGTCCGCTTCCAGAGAAGAGAGCTCATGGAGGAAGGAATCCAGTGATTTTTCATCCAGATTGGTATTGATTTCCGGAAACAGGTAGCGAATGAAAAGTTCGGAAAATTTATCGCTGTACATGACCTTGAGTTTTCTCAGGATGCCCATGACAAGCTCATGTTCCCTTTTGATACCGTCTTCTATCGACTCACCTTCCAGACTGTATCTCATGTAGTCCAGAGTCTTGTCTCCGTCAAGATTGACGCTGCCTGAAGGAAGCAGAATCCTGTCTCTGTCATTGTCCACGATGACCGGATTGGGCAGAAAGACTTCAATACCCTCCAGATAGTCCACCAGTCTGACAAGAGATTCCTTGCTGATCTGCAGATAAAAATCCGGTTCCACTCCGGTCAGAAGACCGATCTGATCCATATAGTAGGATGGATCCTTGGGATTATAGAGCGTGTCTATTCTGTCGACCCTGTTGAGGGACTTGATCAGGGCTCCCGTTTCCTCGGGAATATTGAGGAGGGCTCCCTTTTTCGTTTCCGGATGATAGTAGAAGATCTCCGTGACTACCGGCTTCTGGTCCTCTTCGATGATGATGACCGTTGTGATCAGCTTGTGCTCATTGAGCATTTCCTTGTAATCGTCAATCTTCATTGTCAGGAGTATGTAAACTGATAGGCCCGCCAGAATGAGGAATATGACGATCAGCAGAAGGAGTGACATGTCGGGAGTACGTCTTTCTTTCATGGGAGCCTATTGTACCTCTTCTTGAGCAACTGACACAACTCCCGGCTGTCGGGAGAAGACTCCTCTCCTCGACTCTGCAGATACCGGTCCATAGATTCGAGAATGGATATGACAAGCCCGTCAAGATCCAGACGCAAAAGGGCATCCCGGTCGTCATCGGTCAGATGGGTCCTGCCCGGTTCCATATAATCGGCAGCGAAGACGACCAGTCCCGCCCTGTCCAGGCATGCGTGACCGGTTGTATGATAGCGCACCGCATTCAGCAGGGGCTCGCCGGTGACACCATAGTCGTTCTGCAGAATCCAGGCGGAGGCGAATCCATGAAGAAGCACGGGATGGGTCAGACAGAAACCGGAAAGTTCGATCTGATCTTTCTTTGCCCATTCAAGGATCTCATCCCCGCTTTTTTCCCGCGCCAGATCGTGAGCAAGGGATGCGATGCGGACAGTCCGGACATCGGCGGAGTACTGTTCAGCCATAAGGACTGCGTAATCGGCAGTCCTGAGGCAGTGGTTCCATCGTTTCCCGGAGAGAAGAAGCGGACCGTCTTCCAGAAGCTTCTGTTCAAGATCCATAAAGCCTCTCCTCCCGGATATATGCCAGTACATCGGGATGCACCAGTCCTCCCGTCTCTCCGCCGTTCCTCAGAAGTGTCCTGATCTCTGTGGAAGACGCGGGAAATATATCGTTCCGGAAATAAGTATGGGGATAGGGAAAATCCAGCTCAGAAGGATCTCCTCTGTGACAGATGATGATATCCGCTTCGAGAGCGAGCTGATCGGCCAGGTGCCAGCGTGGAAAACCGGCCACAAGATCATCGCCTATGATCAGACCCGGCTTTTCACCGCCCGTATAGGTCTCTTTCAGATACCGGATCGTATCAATGCTGTAGGAAACACCCTTTCTCTCAAACTCGCAGTCGGAGATAAACACATTCTGCAGGTCCTGAATGGTGAGTTCCACCATCCTCCTGCGCTGTTCATATCCGACCTGATTGTGAATTTCCTTGTGAGCGGGTTTATAAGAAGGAACAAGGACCAGTTTGTCATATGAAAACCGGTCCCTGACTGATTCTGCAATTTTTATATGTCCCAGATGAGGGGGATTGAACGTCCCCCCCAGCATGACCAGTTTCATGTCAGGATGCCATCTTCAGCATTGCCAGTTTCAATTCCTCCAGACCTTCTCTGGAGAAGACAGAGACAGCGATGACATGCTCCTCAGGATAAAGATCCTGCAGCTTTTTCAGATTTTCAGTGGAATCTTCGAGATCCATCTTCGTTCCGATCAGAAGCCGGGGTTTATCCAGCAGATCGGGATTGTAGGCTTCCAGTTCCACAAGAAGTTTTGCATAAGTGTCCTGAAAATCCGGTTCTCCCAGATCAATCAGGAAGGCCAGTCCCGCAGTTCTTGAAATGTGCTTCAGAAATTTGAGTCCCAGACCCAGCCCGTGGGAAGCTCCCTCAATGATACCGGGAATATCCGCAAGGACGATATCCTTCTCGCCCAGACGGAGCATACCCAGATTGGGAATCTTCGTCGTAAAGGGATAGGAAGCGACCTTGGGGTTGGCATTTGTCAAAGCCTTGAGTAGGCTGGACTTTCCGACGCTCGGAAATCCAACAAAGCCGATATCCGCAATCAGATTCAGCTCCAGCTTGATTTCCGCATATTCACCGGGCATTCCGGGCTGTGCAAAACGGGGCGTCTGTATCCGGGAGGTCCGGAAGTGCCAGTTACCCTGTCCGCCGTTCCCGCCGCGAAGCAGAACCCACTCCTCCCCGTCCTCATTATCCGTAAAATCCTTGAGAACATCACCGCTCTGATAGTCTTTGACCAGAGTTCCCGGAGGAACTGTGATAACAACGGGATCCCCGTTTTTACCATGCATACGGCGTCCCATGCCGGGCTGTCCGTTCTGAGCTCTGTAGGAATGTTTGTGATTGAGATGGGAAAGGGTTTTCAGGTTGTTTCTGACCTGAAAAACAACATCTCCCCCACGGCCGCCGTCACCACCGTCCGGACCACCCTGAGGGACGTACTTTTCTCTCCGGAAGGAGACGCAGCCTGCGCCTCCATCTCCGGAATACACTTCAAGGCGAGTTTCGTCAATAAAACCCTGCATAAAACCTTATTCGCCTGATGCGATTATAGAAACTCTTTTTTTGCCTTTCTTGTCAAAGAAATGAACACTGCCGGATTCGGTTGCGAAAAGAGTATCATCTTTACCGATTCCTACATTTTCACCGGGGTGAATTTTAGTTCCTCTCTGACGTACAAGAATCTCGCCGGCTTTTACAATCTGGCCGCCGAATCGTTTGACACCTAGTCTCTGAGAATTGGAATCTCTTCCGTTTTTGGAGCTTCCTCCACCTTTCTTATGAGCCATTATCGTTTCCTCACGTCTGTTCTGATTTGAATGCTGTCCGGATACTCGTCACGGAGGTCCGACAGCCCCAGCATTAACATTTCAACAGCACCTCTGAACCATTCACGGTGCTGTTCGGTGACTTCAAGAACTTCCAGTTCAAGAAACCCCGGTTTGTCAGCCCTGCCGACGGCTTTGACACCGTCGGAGTGACTGAAGAGCCTGGCGGCAGTCCTCAGCAGAACTGAAACTGCGGCACAGGCTTCGCTCGGCAGATCTGTTGTCCTATTTGCGTGACCTTGGGATGTCAGGGTCTCAAGAAGACCGGAATCCCCGAAGGTTAGAACAATCCTTATCACAGGTCGCTACTTAGGCTCCCAGGATATCCTCTACCGTAAGCAGAGTGTAATTCTGTCTGTGACCCTGTGTCCGTCTGTAGCTTTTCCGTCTTTTGAACTTGAAAACCATGACTTTTTTGTCTTTGACATTTGATTTTACAACGGCGGTAACTTTTGCACCTTCCACATAGGGAGAACCGACTTTGGGTTCGCCTTCTCCGGAAATGAGCAGAACGGAATCGAATTCCACTTTGTCACCAGCCTGATTATCAAATTTGTCGACGACTAACACAGCACCCTTTTCAGCTTTATACTGCTTACCTTTGATCTCTACAAGTGCGTACATTCAATCAACCTCAACAATCTATTATTTTGGCACTCAATGGGTATACCATTTATCACGTAATGTGGTC